>CACGHF010000016.1 GCA_902572775.1 uncultured Pelagibacteraceae bacterium | reverse complement strand
TTCAAGAAGTTTATAAAATTTTATTCTTATTAGTTCCTGTCCTTGTTTCTGTAGCAATGATTGTTTGGCTAGATAGAAGAGTTTGGGCTTTTGTTCAAAAAAGACAAGGACCAAACGTTGTTGGTCCGTTTGGTTTATTACAATCTTTAGCTGATGCTTTGAAATATATATTCAAAGAGATCATTATTCCATCTAGCTCAAATAAAGTGATTTTTATATTGGCTCCTATAGTCACGATGACTTTAGCTTTGATCGCATGGGCTGTAATTCCATTTAGCGCAACTCAGGTTTTGGCAGATATCAATGTTGGAATTCTATACTTATTTGCTGTCTCATCACTAGGTGTTTACGGAATAATAATGGGAGGCTGGGCCTCAAATTCCAAGTATCCTTTTTTAGGAGCAATTCGTTCTGCAGCTCAAATGGTATCTTATGAAGTTTCAATTGGTGTAATAATTATCAATGTTTTACTTTGCGTAGGTTCACTGAATTTAAACGATATCGTAATTGCTCAACAAAATATGTGGTTTGTAATCCCATTATTTCCAATGTTTGTAATATTCTTTATTTCCGCTTTAGCTGAAACGAATAGACCTCCTTTTGACTTACCAGAGGCAGAAGCGGAGTTGGTTGCTGGTTACCAAACAGAATATTCAGGAATGATGTATGCAATGTTTTGGTTAGGAGAGTATGCAAATATTCTATTAATGTGTGCAATGGGAGCAATATTATTTTTAGGTGGTTGGATGTCCCCAATTGATGTTTATCCATTTACATTAGTTCCAGGTGCAATATGGTTAATATTAAAAATTCTTCTTTTATTCATCCTTTTTGCTTTAGTTAAGGCCATAGTGCCTAGATACAGATATGATCAGTTAATGAGACTAGGTTGGAAAGTTTTCCTTCCTCTTTCTTTAACTTGGGTGGTATTAACGGCTAGCTATTTATTTTATTTCAACCTTTTACCAGTGAATTAATTATGAATATTTCAAGATTCTTTAAAACAATATTAATGACAGATTTCATTGGTGGTTTATTTATTGCTATTAAAGAATTATTTAAATCAAAAAAAACAATTAATTACCCTTTTGAAAAAGGTAAAATAAGCCCTCGTTTTAGAGGTGAGCATGCTTTAAGAAGGTACCCAAACGGAGAAGAAAGATGTATCGCTTGCAAATTATGTGAAGCAGTTTGCCCAGCACAAGCAATAACAATCGAGTCAGCTGAAAGAGAAGATGGAAGTAGAAAAACAACTCGTTATGACATCGATATGATGAAGTGTATTTATTGTGGTTTGTGTGAGGAGGCTTGTCCGGTAGATGCAATAGTACAAGGTCCAAATTTTGAATTTTCTACAGAAACAAGAGAAGAACTTTATTACACAAAAGAAAAATTATTAGATAATGGTGATAGATGGGAGAATGTTTTGGAGGCTAATATTAAAGCTGACAATATCCATAGATAAAAATGATTGCACACGCTATTTTCTTTTATACATTTTCTATAATTGCTGTTGTTTCAGCTATAATGGTAACAGCTTCTAAAAATACTGTTCACTCGGTATTTTTCTTAATTCTTGATTTTATAAGTATCTCCTGTCTTTTCATAATGATTGGTGCTGAATTTTTGGGAATGATAATGCTAATTGTTTATGTTGGTGCTGTAGCAGTTTTATTTTTGTTTGTTGTTATGATGTTAAACGTAGCCCAACAAAAAAACCAATGGTTTGCATCTAAAGATAGCTCAAAACATATTCCGGTAGGATTAATAATTAGTACACTTATATTTTTTGAAATTATAATTGTAATTGGTGGTTGGAAGTATAAACCAGAAATTTTTGATATTAATAATTCAATTACTCAAACAAGTATTAGTAACACTCATTCATTAGGACAGGTTTTATATACAGATTATATTCACGTGTTTCAAATAAGTGGAATGATCTTATTAGTAGCTATGGTTGGTGCTATTGTATTAACATTTAGACAAAGATCAGGTCTTAAAAGACAAAGTTATATCAAGCAAATATCTAGAGAAAGAGCTGAAGGTGTTGAAGTCTTAGAAGTTCAGAGCAATAAGGGAGTTAAAATAGATGATTGAGATAGGTTTAGGACATTATTTGACTTTAGGTGCTATTATTTTCTCAATTGGTGTAATTGGTATTTTTCTTAATAGGAAGAACATCATTGTTATATTAATGAGTATTGAATTGATATTACTAGCAGTAAATATCAACTTAGTTGCTTTTTCTATTTATTTAGGAGATTTGGCAGGACAAGTCTTTACTTTATTTATTCTCACTGTTGCAGCAGCGGAAGCAGCAATAGGATTAGCAATCATTGTCGTGTATTTCAGAAACTCTGGAACAATACGAGTTGAAGAAATAGATAAGTTAAAAGGATAATCATGGAACTATCAATTATATTTCTTCCACTCATTGCTTCAATTATCTCTGGTTTTTTTGGTAGATATATCGGTGATAGAAACTCTGAAATAGTAACAAGTGCTTTAGTTTCAATTTCTGCACTCTTATCAATTCATGTTCTTTATCAAGTAATTGTAAATCAATACGAAGAAAATATTGTTATAGCTACCTGGATAAGCTCGGGATCACTTGATGTAAATTGGTCAATGTTAATTGATCCTTTATCAGCTGTAATGCTAGTAGTTGTAACTTCTGTATCTGCTTTAGTGCATATCTATTCAATTGGTTACATGTCCCATGACCCTCATAAACCAAGGTTTATGGCTTATTTATCATTATTCACATTTGCAATGTTGATGCTTGTAACATCAGACAATTTCATTCAACTATTTTTTGGCTGGGAAGGTGTTGGTCTTTGTTCTTACTTTCTAATAGGTTTTTGGTTTAAAAAAGAAAGTGCAAATGCTGCAGCTATAAAAGCATTTGTTGTAAACAGAGTGGGTGACTTTGGTTTTGCTTTAGGAATTTTTTTAATATTTTATTTATTTGGAACTGTTAATTACTCGGAAGTTTTTCAACAAATTCCAACGGTTGTAGATAAAAATTTATCATTTTTAGGTTTTGAAGTTAAGGCAATAGACTTAGTTTGTTTACTTTTATTTATTGGAGCAATGGGTAAATCTGCACAGATATTACTTCATACATGGTTACCTGATGCTATGGAAGGTCCAACACCTGTTTCTGCATTAATTCATGCAGCAACAATGGTAACAGCTGGTGTTTTCTTAGTTGTAAGATGCTCTCCAATTTATGAATATTCACCATTAATACTTAATTTTATAACTATTGTTGGAATGACTACTGCATTCTTTGCAGCAACTGTCGCTCTAGTTCAAACTGATATAAAAAAAATTATCGCTTACTCTACCTGTAGTCAACTTGGTTATATGTTTTTTGCAGCTGGAGTAGGTGCATACAATGTTGCTATGTTTCACTTATTTACTCACGCATTCTTCAAAGCTTTATTATTTTTAGGATCTGGTTCAGTAATCCATGCATTTAAAGATGAGCAAAATATAAATAATATGGGAGGTGTATGGAAAAAGTTACCATATACTTATGCTTTAATGATAATAGGAACGCTTGCTTTAACAGGTTTTCCATTTTTATCAGGATTTTATTCTAAAGACGCAATTATAGAATTTGCGTATTTAAAAGGTAATACTACTGGTTATTATGCAGCTGGTATTGGAATAATTACAGCATTTTTAACATCTATTTATTCATGGAGGTTGATATTTAAAACTTTCCATGGAGAGTACAATAACAAAGAGATCAAGATAGAAGAAACACACGAGTCTCCATTAGTTATGCTTGTTCCATTATTTATTCTTTCAATTGGAGCTGTGTTTGTTGGTTTTCTATTTAAAGGACTATTTATTGGACATGGTGAGAATTTATTCTGGGCAGAGTCTATCAAGTTTTTAGAGCCTTTGAGCACTGAGCACCCACCTTTATGGTTTTTACTTTTAACACCATGTTTGGTTTTATTATCTATTCCAATTGCATATTACTTATTTGTTAAGAATAAAGAACTACCTAATTCAATAGCTTCAATTAATAAACCTTTGTATAATTTTTTAGTAAATAAATGGTACTTTGACGAGTTATACGATGTGTTGTTTATTAAATCTTCAAAAAAAATAGGTTTATTTTTATGGAAATTTTGTGATGGAACTATAATCGATGGTTTCGGTCCCGATGGAATTTCCTCTTTCATAAAAAAATGTTCAATTAAAGCAACTAAATTTCAAAGTGGTTTTATTTATCAATATGCATTTGTAATGTTGTTGGGTTTCTCTGCTTTACTAACCTTTTTAATAGTTAAATAATGAATTTTCCCATTCTTTCATCTTTAATATTATTGCCAACAGTTGGTGCTTTATTTTTGTTTTTTACTAAAGATAAAGAAGGAAATAATGTAACTGCTAAATATGTTGCTTTATTCACGACCATAGTAAATTTTTTAATTTCGATTTATCTGTGGATTTCTTTTGACCAATCAACTTCTAATTTTCAATTTGTAGAAGATAGAACATGGATTGAAGGTTTTATTAATTATAAAGTTGGTGTTGATGGTATTTCAATTTTATTTATTATTTTAACTACATTTATAACTCCTTTATGCATTATATCTGTAAATAATTCCGTCAAAAATAGATTAAGAGATTTTTTAATTGCAATCCTAATCATGGAAAGTTTCATGATTGGTGTTTTTTGTGCACTTGATTTAGTTGTATTCTATTTATTTTTTGAAGCAGGATTAATTCCGATGTTTTTAATTATTGGAATTTGGGGTGGACCAAAAAGAGTTTATTCAGCATTTAAATTCTTTTTATACACATTGCTAGGTTCTGTTTTAATGTTAGTTGCAATAATTTCTATTTATTGGATTGCAGGTACAACAGATGTTATTCAGCTTTATGAACTTGGTATAGATTCTAAGTATCAAAATCTTTTATGGTTAGCATTCTTCAGCTCTTTTGCAGTTAAAACCCCGATGTGGCCAGTGCATACTTGGTTGCCAGATGCTCACGTTGAAGCTCCAACTGCAGGATCTGTATTGTTAGCAGCGATCTTATTAAAAATGGCAGGTTATGGTTTTATCAGATTTTCTCTAGGTTTATTTCCTGTTGCTTCAGAAGTTTTCACACCCTTAATTTATACTTTAAGTGTTATAGCGATTATATTCACTTCATTTATCGCACTAATGCAGGAGGATATGAAAAAGTTAATAGCTTATTCTTCTGTTGCTCACATGGGATTTGTGACATTAGGAATATTTACTCTTCAGCAACAAGGAATTGAAGGAAGTATTATTCAAATGATTAGTCATGGTTTAGTTTCAGCTGCACTTTTCTTATGTGTTGGTGTTGTCTACGATCGGATGCATTCAAGAATGATCAATTCGTATGGAGGAATAGTTACAATAATACCCAAATATTCAATATTATTTATGCTGTTTACATTGGCTGCATTGGGATTACCGGGTACAAGTGGATTTATAGGAGAATTTTTAATTTTAATGGGTGCTTTTAAAGATAATTTCCTAGTAGCTGTAATTGCTAGTTTAGGAGTGATACTTGGAGCCGCATATATGCTTTGGTTGTACAAAAGAGTTGTTTTTGGAAAGCTAGTTAACGAAGACCTTAAGAAGATGTTTGATTTAAATAGATCGGAATATCTGATTTTATCTTGTCTAGCAGTTCCAACTTTATTCTTCGGATTTTATCCAGATCCGTTGATAAATACTATAGAAGTTTCTGTGACCGATCTAATTAATATGCATAACACAAATATAGCTAGTAAATAATATGGAAAATTTAAATTTAGTATTGCCTGAAATATTTATTTCACTTTCAATCATGTTTTTACTTGTTTTAGGTGTTTTTAAAAAAAATAGTTCAAAAATAACTTTCAATCTATCTTTGTTTGCAATTTTAATTACAGCAATAATAACAATAAACGAAACATTCTCGGTTAGTAGGGAAACTTTGTTTAATGAAAGTGTTGTGATTGACAGTATGTCCTCATTAATGAAAATTATAACTTTAATTGGAGGTTTTTTAGTTTTAATTATTTCATCAAGCTATTTAAAAACATTTAAAATATACAATATCGAATACCCAGTTCTTATTTTGAGTTCTATTCTTGGTATGATGGTGATGATTAGTTCAAATGATTTAATTGTTTTTTATATGGGCTTAGAATTACAATCGCTAGCTCTTTACGTACTAGCAACATATAATAGAGATCAACTAAAATCATCCGAAGCTGGTTTGAAATATTTTGTTTTGAGTGCACTATCTTCAGGATTATTATTATATGGATGTTCTTTAGTTTATGGTTTTTCAGGCTCAACTAATTTTGATGTTATATCAAATCAATTAAATTCTAATGATTATGTTTTAACATTTGGAATTGTATTTATCTTAGTTGGTTTAGCATTTAAAATTTCTGCAGTTCCATTTCATATGTGGGCACCAGATGTTTATGAAGGGTCACCAACAACTGTAACTTTATTTTTTACAATGGTGCCAAAGATCGCCGCTTTAACTGTATTTATAAGATTTTTATATGTCCCTTTCCTAAATTTAATTGATCAATGGCAGATGATAATAATTTTCTTATCAATAGCTTCTATGGTTTTTGGAGCTGTTGCAGCAATAGGGCAAACTAATATTAAAAGACTAATTGCTTATAGTTCTATTGGACATATTGGTTACACATTGGCAGGACTAGCCACAGCTTCGAACGAAGGAATTCAGAGTTCTATAATTTATATTTCAATATACGTAGTTATGAATTTAGCACTTTTCTCTTGTCTATTGATGTTAAGGAGAAAGGATCATTATTATGAGGATATTGAGGATCTCTCAGGATTATCAAAAAACCATCCACTTTTATCTTTTTGCTTGCTTGTAATACTCTTTTCTTTAGCAGGTATACCGCCTCTAGCAGGTTTCTTTGCTAAGTTCTATGTTTTTAAAGCTGTATTAGAACAATCAATGTTTTTCTTAGCTATAGTAGGATTGTTATCTACCGTAGTTGCAGCTTTTTATTATTTAAGAATTATAAAAATAATTTACTTTGATAAAGAAAACGACAAATACGATACGGATCATAGTTTATGGTTAAAATTTTCACTTACAGTTTCTACGATATTAATTCTTTTATACTTCATATTCCCAAGTCAGTTAATAGAAGTTGTTTCAAGAATTAATATTATTTGATGAAATTAAAAAAATTTAAATTTAAAAAAGTTAAAAGCACAAATAATACTGCAATAAGAATTATAAAAGAAACTAAATACAACTTAGGTATGGTTGTTGCTGAAACACAAGTAAATGGTAGAGGACAGTATGGAAGAAAATGGATATCATCAAAAGGAAATTTATTTGTCTCTTTTTTTAATGAACTAAATAAAACAAAACTATCAATTAATGCTATAACAAAAATAAATTGTCTTTTAGTCAAAAAATTACTGTCGTTATTTACAAATAAAAAAATTTTATTTAAAAAACCGAACGACTTATTAATTGATAAAAAAAAAATTAGTGGCATTTTACAAGAAGTTATATTTGTAAGAGATAAAAAATTTTTAATTACTGGTATAGGCATAAATATTAAAAAAAATCCAATTATAAGGAATTATCCTGCCACAAACTTGCAAGAGGTAACTAAAAAAAGTATTAGTAAATTAATTGTAGAAAATAAATTAAAACAACTTTTTGAAAAAAATTTATCTAAACTGTATAAAATTTAATAATGTATATTCTTGGTGATATTGGTAATACAGAAACAAAATTGTGTATTGTTTCTAAAAATAATAAAATTTCAAAAAAAATTTCTTTTTTATCAAAATCTGTAAACAACAAGCAGCTTAACAGTTTATTTAAAAAAAATAAAATTCAATTAAATAAAATTGAAAAAATATTATTTTGTAGTGTAGTTCCAAAAACATTTTCTATAATTAATCAATTTTTATCGAAAAAAGTTAAAATAAAATGCTATGAGGTTAAAAAATTAAACTTAAAATCACTTATAAAAATTAAAGTAGATTATAAACAGGTAGGCTCAGATAGAATTACTAATGCCATAAGTTTAATGAACAATAAAAATAATTTTATAATTTTAGACTTTGGTACAGCAACAACTTTCGATGTACTAATTAAAAATACTTATTATGGAGGAATTATTGCACCAGGTGTGAGATTATCTCTTAATACCTTATCTGACAAAGCAACTTTGATTCCAAAAATAGATTTAAAAAAGATTAATAAAGTCATTGGCAACAATACAATCTCAGCTGTTAGATCTGGCTTTTTTTGGGGTTATGCGGGTTTGATTGACAATATTATTAATTTAATTAAGAAAGAGACCAGAAAATCTTTTAAAGTAATTATTACTGGTGGATTTTCAAATTTATTTAAAAACTCAATAAAAACGAAAGCAAGTCATAACCAAGATATTACAATTAAAGGCTTAATAAAGATTTCAAAATTAATTTAATAATATGAAAGATGAATTATTATTTTGTCCCTTAGGCGGATCAGGTGAAATAGGCATGAACATGAATTTGTTTGGCTATGGAAAGCCTAGTGATCATAAATGGATTATGGTCGACATAGGGGTAACATTTGCAGATGATACTATTCCAGGTGTTGATTTAATTTATCCAGATCCTGGGTTTATAGTAGAAAGAAAAAATAATTTATTAGGAATAGTTTTAACTCACGCACACGAGGATCACATTGGTGCAATTGCTCATCTATGGCCAAAATTACGATGTAAAATTTTTGCAACTCCTTTTACAGCTGTATTAATTCGAGAAAAATTTAGAGAAAAACAAATCGATATAACTAATGATTTACAGATTGTTGAGTTAAATGGAAAGGTTTCTCTGGATCCATTTGAAATTGAATACATTACTTTAACTCATTCTATATTAGAACCAAACGGACTTAGAATAAAAACTCCTGCAGGAGTTATTTTGCATACTGGAGATTGGAAGGTAGATCCAAATCCTTTGATTGGAGACAATATAAACGAAAAAAGATTAAAGGAAATTGGTGAAGAAGGTGTGCTAGCAATGATTTGCGATTCAACAAATGTTTTTAGTGCTGGTAGATCAGGTTCAGAGTTAGATGTAAGAAAAAATATGTTAAACGTTATGTCTCGATTAAAAAAAAGAATTATCATAACGTCATTTGCTTCCAACGTAGCTAGAATGGAGACAGCTTTTTACTGTGCAGAACAAACAGGAAGACAAATCTCTTTAGTTGGTAGATCAATGCATCGTATTTATAAAGCTGCACGTCAATGTGGATATTTAAAAAATACAATTGAGCCAATTGATCCAAGAGAAGCTAAAAATTTTTCAAGAGAAAAAATTGTGTATTTATGTACTGGAAGCCAGGGAGAACCAATGGGTGCAATGATGAGAATTTCTAGCTATGTTCATCCAGATGTTTTTATTGAAAAAGGCGATGCTGTCATTTTTTCTTCAAAAATCATACCTGGTAATGAAAAAAAACTTTATAAACTTCATAATCAACTTGTTAAGGATGGAATAGAAGTAATATCTGAAGAAACCGAATTTGTTCATGTTTCTGGGCATCCAAATAGAGAAGATCTTAAAGAGATGTATCAATGGGTAAAACCTAGATGTGTAATACCTGTACACGGCGAACATAGGCACATGATAGAACACATTAATTTTGCAAAAGAAATGCAAGTGCCACATCCAGTTCAAGTCGAAAATGGTGATATTGTTAAGTTATATCCAGGTGAAAAACCTGAAGTATATGACAAGGCCCCGAGCGGCAGACTTTATTTGGATGGTAGTGTAAGTGTTGATCCAGACTCACAATCGATAAAAGATAGAAAAAATTTAAGTGCTAATGGATATCTTGAGGTAACAATAATGATTACACCTAAAGGAAATATTCATAATAACCCTATACTTTCATTTCGTGGTCTACCTGTAGATGATAGAGACGATTTTGTTTATGGATTAGAAGAGGAAATAGATAAAACCTCTAAAACTTTTAAAATTGGAAGTAAACAACAAGAACACAACCTTATTGATGCATTAAAAATTGCTTGTAGAAAATTTTCTAAAGAAAGAACAGGAAAAAAACCTTTTACCAATATCAATTTAGTTAGAATTTAATGAGTGCAACGGGCTTAGCTATTATCTATATAATTATATGGTGGATAGTTTTTTTTGCTATTTTACCAATTGATGTGAATCGAACAAAGACAGTAAAAATTGATGGTGAGGATCCAGGCTCACCTGAAAATCCAAAAATGTTGAAGAAATTCCTTTATTGCACTGGAATTACTACTGTCATTTTCATAATAATTTACTTATTAATTAAATTTGAATATTTAAATTTAAGAAATATGATTAATTAAGATGCTTTTATCAAATTCATTTATACCAATATTAAAAAATAATCCTTCTGAAGCAAAAATTAAATCTCATCAATTGATGTTGAGGGTAGGCATGATTAAGCAAGCCTCAGCAGGAATTTATTCATGGTTACCCTTAGGTTTTAAGGTAATGAAAAAAATAGAAGACATTGTCAGACAAGAACAAAACAAAATTGGAGCTCAAGAAATATTAATGCCAACAATTCAATCCAGCGAAATTTGGAAAGAAAGTGGTCGTTATGACGATTATGGTGAAGAGATGCTAAGAATAACTGACCGTCAAAATAGAGAGATGTTATATGGACCAACCAATGAAGAGCAAGTTACTGAAATTTTTAGATCTTCAATAAAATCTTATAAATCACTCCCCCAACTTATGTATCATATTCAATGGAAGTTTAGAGATGAAATTAGACCTAGATTTGGAATTATGCGTGGTAGAGAGTTTTATATGAAAGATGCTTATTCATTTGATGTATCTGATGAAGAAGCTTTTTATTCTTATAATAAATTCTTTCTTTCTTATTTAAGAACATTTAAAAGATTATCTTTGACAGCAATACCAATGGCTGCTGACACAGGACCTATTGGAGGAAATTTATCTCATGAATTTATTATTCTTGCTGATACAGGAGAAAGTAAAATTTTCACAGACAAAAGAATATTTGATCTTGATAGCGATGATACTCAACTAGAAAAAGGATCATTAGAAAGCATGAGAAAAAAATATGAGCAGTTCTATGCTGTAACTGATGAAAAGTTTAATAAAGACGAATTTGAAAAAATTGTTTCTAAGGAAAATCAATTGATTACAAAAGGTATCGAGGTAGGTCATATATTTTATTTTGGTGATAAGTATTCAAAACCAATGGGAGCATCTGTTGATTTGCCTGCAGGAAAAAAAGATTTTGTTAAAATGGGATCTTATGGAATTGGTGTATCAAGGCTAGTGGGTGCTATAATTGAGGCTAAATATAATGATAAAAATGAAATCATGAAATGGCCATTGTCTGTTGCTCCTTATGATATTGCTATAATACCTATGATCAATAAAAATGAGACATCAGCTTTAGATAAAGCAAATAATATTAATAAAGAATTACTCAAAAATAATATCGATGCAATCATTGATGATACAGATGAAAATTTTTCATCTAAAATTAAAAAAATGAATTTAATTGGAGCTCCGTATCAAATTATTATTGGTAAGAAAAGCGAAGGTGATTTATTAGAGTTTAAAGAAACTGGTGGAGAAACTCAAAATTTATCACTAGGTAAAATTATTGAAATTATAACTAAACAAAAAAATTCAATTTGATTTCTACTTTAGAAAAAGAAATTACATTTAGATTTTTAAAAGCCCGAAAAAAAGATGGCTTTCTGAATGTTATATCAATTTTTTCTTTTATTGGAATAAGTCTTGGTGTTGCTGTTTTGATTATAGTCATGTCCGTTATGAACGGGTTTAGAACTGAATTAATAAACAAAATTGTAGGATTTAACTCACACATAACAGTAAAATTTTATGATAATGAAAAAAATAATAAAAAATTAAATAATAAAAAGTTAAAAAACATATCAAAAAGTGTTATATTTAGTAATTCCGGTGAAGCCATTATATTAAAAAATAACACTTCAAAAGGAATTGTTTTACGGGGTTATTTGAATGATGATTTTTCTAATTTAGAAATAATTAATAATAAAGATTTTAAAGGAAATAGTTCTCTATTTGATAAAAATTCAATATCAATTGGTAGCGAGCTTAGCTTTTCTTTAGATGTAAAAATTGGTGATGAATTGACTTTATTATCACCTTCAGGAGTTCAAACAATAATAGGAAGTATGCCAAAGCAAAAAACTTTTATTGTAACTTCAATTTTTAAGAGTGGTTTAGCAGAATTTGATAATAATATCGCTTTAATAAACTTAAATACATTGGAGAATTTTTTCGATTTTAATAAAAATGAAAGAAATTTAGAAATTTATTTAAATGACCCAGTTAATATAGAAAATCAAAAATTTATTGTGCAAAAAGTATTTGATGATGAGTATGTTTTTAGTTGGGCTGATATGAATAGCTCACTTTTTTCTGCGCTTAAAGTTGAAAGAAATGTAATGTTTATAATTTTATCTTTAATTATTATTGTTGCCGCATTTAATATAATTTCTGGACTTACAATTTTAGTGAAAAATAAAACTAGAGATATTGCTATTTTAAAATCAATAGGGGTCTTAAATAAATCTATTATAAAAATATTTTTTCTAGTTGGGATTACCATAGGAACTTCTGCAACAATTTTTGGAATATTTCTGGGCGTAATATTTTCAATTTATATAGAGAACTTTAGACAATTTTTAAGCTCAACTTTTAATATTAGTTTATTTCCTGAAGAAATTTATTTTTTGAGCAAGATGCCCTCTGAAATTAATATAAATTCAATATTATTAATAGCAATTTGCTCAATATTAATAACAATAATAGTTTCAATTTTTCCAGCATTTAAGGCCGCAAAAATGGATCCTATTAAATCACTAAAGTATGAATAAATTTTTAGAATTAAATAATATAAGAAAAAGTTTTACTACTGAAAAAAAAATAAATGTAATAACAGGTTTGTCCAGAAAATTTAAGTTAGGTAAAATTTATGCTATAATGGGACCTTCTGGTTCAGGAAAATCAACTTTATTAAATTTAATTTCTTTAATTGATAGGCCAACAGCTGGTTCAATTAAATTTAATAGTCTTGAGATTAATTTTAAAGAAAAAGGAAAAAACGATTTATTTAGAGCAAAAAAAATTGGTATTATTTATCAGCAAAACAATCTCTTATCTGATTTTACAGCTTTAGAAAATGTTTATTTAGCTGCTTTATCAGCTAACAATGACAGAAGATTAGCAATATCTAAAGCTGAAAAATTATTAAAAAAAATTGGACTTTCAAATAGATTAAATCATTTTCCCTCACAATTATCTGGGGGAGAAGCACAAAGAGTAGCTATTGCGAGAGCAATTATTAATGATCCTCAAATAATATTAGCAGATGAACCAACCGGTAGTTTAGACATGAACACTGCTAAAGACATATTCAAACTTTTAAATAAACAAAAAAGATCAGACAGAATAATTATATTTGCAACTCATAATAGATTTTTTGCAAAAAAAGCAGATTATCTATTGGAGATGAGAGATGGTAGTATAAAATCATTTAATGTCTGAGTCTGTCCCACAAAATTTTAATCATTTAAAAATTCATACTCAATATTCAATTTGCGAAGGAGCTGTTAGAATTGATGATTTGCAAGAATATTCTAAGAAAAATAAGATAAAATCACTAGGATTATGTGATACCTCAAATTTATGTGGTGCATTAGAATTTGCTGAGAAGATCTCAAAGTCTGGTACTCAACCAATAATCGGAACTCAAATTAATTTTAAAATTGGAGAAACAACAGGTTTACTCCCTTTGTTTGCTCTAAATGAGATGGGATATAAAAATATTATAGAACTTTCATCTTTATCGTATTTGGAAAACGATGAATTGTCAGATCCACATGTAGATTTTGAATTATTATTAGTCAAATCCAAAGGTGTTGCGGTATTTTCAGGAACGGTTTTTGGTTTATTTGGTAAATTATTTGATAAAGGAAAGTTTAGTGAAATTGATGAGCTTTATAATAAAATTAAAAATAATTTTGAAGACAGATTTTACATAGAGATTCAAAGACATAATGATCAAAATGAAATTGGATTTGAAAAATTTAATTTAAAAAAATCTTTAGATTTGGAAATACCTATTATTGCAACTAATGAGGTTTTTTATTTAGATAAAGAAATGCATGAAGCTCATGATGCTTTAATTTGTATTGGTAACAAGGCATATATAAATGAAAAAAATAGATTAAGATTATCTGACCAACATTATTTAAAAACTAACTCAGAGATGTCAGAATTATTTGCTGACTTACCTGAGGCTTTAGAAAATAATTATAATTTTCCATTAAGATGTAATTATAGACCATTATTTTCTAACCCGATATTGCCCAATATTAGCAGTGATAAAGATGGAAATGCAGATGAAATTTTAAAAAAAGATTCAATAGAAGGATTAAAAGTCAAATTTAATAAGATCTTTAATTTAAGTGATAAGAATCTAGAAAATAATAACTCTTATAAAGAATATAAGGATAGGCTTAATCATGAACTTTCTATTATTATAGAAATGAAATATTCTAGTTATTTTCTCATAGTTGCTGACTATATTAAATGGGCAAAAAAAAATGATATCCCTGTAGGTCCTGGAAGAGGCTCGGGCGCCGGTTCATTGGTGGCTTGGTGTTTATCAATTACTGATGTCGATCCAATAAAATTTAACCTTATCTTTGAAAGATTTTTAAATCCAGATAGAATTTCAATGCCAGACTTTGATATAGATTTTTGCGAGGATAAAAGAGATCAAGTTTTTGAGTATTTAACTAAGAAATATAAAGACAGCGTAGCTCACATTATAACATTTGGTAAATTAAAAGCGCGAATGGTAATTAGAGACGTTGGAAGAGTTTTGGGATTAGCATATGGATTTGTTGACAGCATATCTAAGATGATACCTTTTGATCCATCTAGACCACAAAATTTAACCCAGTGCATTGCTGGGGAGCCACGATTACAAAAACTTATAAATGATGATCCAAGAGTAAAGAAACTTACTGATCTTTCACTTAAATTAGAGGGTCTAAATAGAAATGTTGCCACACATGCCGCTGGAGTAGTAATAGCAGATAAAAAACTCACTGAAGTTGTTCCTCTATACAAAGATGTTTCTGCAGATTTATTGTTACCATCTACTCAATTCGATATGTACTCAGCAGAAAATGCAGGATTAGTAAAATTTGATTTTTTGGGCTTAAAAACACTTACTGTAATCAACAATACACAAAAACTTGTAAGAAAAAAAATTAAAGATTTTGATGTAGAAAAAATAAGTTACGAAGATCAAAAAGTTTTTGATTTAATGTCAACAGGTAAAACAGTTGGCTTATTCCAAATTGAAAGTGCTGGTATGAGAGAAGCCTTAATTCAAATGAAACCAAATCATATTGAAGATATTATTGCCTTAGTTGCTCTATACAGACCCGGACCAATGAGTAATATTCCAACATATAATGACTGTAAACATGGAAAACAAAAACCAGATTATTTGCACCCACTTCTAGAAGAAATTTTAAAACCAACTTATGGTGTAATCATTTATCAAGAACAGGTAATGCAGATTGCACAAAAATTATCAGGATTTACAGCAGGACAAGCTGATCTTTTGAGAAGAGCAATGGGTAAAAAGAAAAGAGCAGAACTTGAAAAACAGAAACAAGGATTTATTGCTGGAGCTGTTAAGAATGGAATAGCAAAAGATGTTGCTGCAGGAATTTTTTTAAAAATTGAACCATTTGCTGAATATGGCTTTAATAAAAGTCACGCTGCTGCGTACGCAATTATTTCCTACCAAACCGCATTTTTAAAGACCTATTATCCAAAAGAGTTTATTGCAGCATCAATGACTATGGATATATCTAATCAAAATAAGTTAAGTGAGTTTTACGAAGAATTAAAAAGATTAAAAGTTGAAGTTGTCCGTCCAGATATAAATGAATGTTTTGCTGATTTTAGAACAATTGATGATAAATTCTATTATGCATTAGGAGGAATTAAAGCGGTAGGTTATGAGGCAATATCAAATATAGTTAAGGAAAGAATTTTAAATGGGAAATTTGAATCAATTCATGATTTTATAAATAGAGTAAATCCAAAAGATATAAACAAACTTCAATTAGAAGGTTTAGTTAAAGCAGGCGCCTTTGATAAATTAAATGCAAATAGAAAAGCTTTGTACGAGTCTATTCCAAGTATGATTTCTATGAATAAAAATATATTTGAGAATAAATCTGTTAATCAGATTGATTTATTCTCGGAGGATGAAAGTGCCCAGGATGATATTTTAATTAATACAAAAGATTGGAAATTTGAAGAAAGATTATCAAAAGAATTTGAAGCAGTTGGTTTCTTTATTTCAGATCATCCGTTAAATCAATTTACAGAAATTTTTAATGATTATAAAATAATGGATTATTCAAGTTTTATTTCAAAAGAAGATTTAAAGGATGCCAACATAGCTGCAACATTGTTAAAGACTCAAGAAAGAAAAACTGCAAAAGGAAATTCTTATGCTGTTTTAAAATTAACTGACTTAACCAGTGTATTTGAACTATTTATTTTCTCAGATGTTTTAGAATTAAATAGAGAAATTTTAAAAGAGGGTAATTCTCTTATTTTAACATTATTTAAAAATATTTCTAACGATGAAAATCGACTAACTAGAATTAATGTCCAAAAGATAGCTTC
>CACGHF010000015.1 GCA_902572775.1 uncultured Pelagibacteraceae bacterium | reverse complement strand
CTCTCCAAGGTTTTGAATAATAATCTTTACCTCTATTCCAATGAGTTTCTAAAGAAGCAACCAAAGGGTTCCCTGCTAAACCAGATTTGATTAATGATTTTAATTTTGAAAATCCTAGACCATATCGATATTGAAATACTGGGAAAATAATTTTACCAGTTGCATTACTGATCTTTTCTAATTCGTCTACTTCTTTAAGACTTGAAACTAATGGTTTTTCACAAATCACATGCTTGCCAGCTTCCATAGCTTTTTTACAAGCAGAAAAATGTAAATGGGGTGGGAGACAAATATCAATGATATCAATTTCTTTAACTTTTAATACATCGTCAAAATTTAGAGAAACTTTTGTCTCGTTATTTGATTGTAATATTTTATCAATAGCCTCCCGAGTTAAACCACATAATGTGTGAACATTAAACCTCTCAGATACTTTTTGAAAATCTTCAAAATGTTTTGCCCCTATATTGGTACCAATTATTGCAACTTGATATTTTTTCATTTTTTTTCAGCTTGCTCTTGAGCTTTAATAGCAAGTTCCATTGAAAGGTAAGTAATTTCTTGAGGACATGCAGTTTCTGTTCTGTTTAAAACATCAGTAATTAAATTACTAAAGTAGGGTAGTTTAACATTAGAACAATCAATATGCTTCACCTCATCATTATTTGCTAAAAATAAATGATTACCTTTTTCTGATTTTGCTAAGTCTGTATATTTTCTTATTTCAATAAAACCTTTGTCTCCAAGGATTAACAATCTTCCATCTCCCCAGGTTGGAAGAGCATCTGGAGTAAACCAATCCAGGCGAATATAACCATGCCCGCCATTACCAGTAAGGTTCACTTCACCAAAATCTTGAAAACCAGGCATATCTTTCTTTGTAGTGTTTTCTACTAATGCATGGTTGATTTTTGCCTGATTTGAGTTTGTAAAAACTAAAAATTGATGAATTTGGTGAGAACCAATATCGGTAATTATTCCTCCATAACTTTGACGATTATAAAACCAATCAGGTCTTTCGTAATTACCCTGTCTATGGGGACCTGTACCAATAGTTTGTTTTACTTTTCCTATTTTGCCTTCATTTACTAATTCTTCTGCTTTAGTAACTGCAGCAACGTGAAATCTTTCAGAAAAATTTACAGACCAGATCTTTCCAGTTTCTTTAGCAGTATTTTTCAAATTATTTAATTGATCTAAGGTAGTACAGCCTGGTTTATCTACCATAACATCTTTCCCAGCTTTTAATGCATCTATTGAATGACCAGCTCTATTTACAGGGATTGAAGAAATTAAAATCATATCAATAGATGAGTCATTTAATATTTCCTCTTTATTTTCTTTTCTTTTTATATTTGGATATTTTTTATTAAATTCTTGAAGAGTTAAAGGATCCCCATCTGTCCAAAAAGAATTACAACTACAACCTTCTTTAATCATTTCATCTAACATATCGAAAATATGACCATGATCTATTCCGATTACTCCAAGGTTAAGTGTTTTTTTCATAAACTAGTAAGAACCTTTTTGTTTTGCACCTTTATAAAAAATTTCCTGTAAATAATCATTTTCTTTTTTTCGAAGTAAAATACTTTCTTCACTCATTAAAGCATTAGTTCTGTTTATAATTTCGTGATAATGATATTTATCCTCTCCTCTTGCAACTTGAACACCATTTTTACCTAAGGTTTGTTTTACGTTTGTCCCTATATAGCTTTGAATAACAAATCCTATTCTTCTGTCATTACTCTTATTTATTCCTGACCCATGTACTACTCTTGGATGATGCAAAGACATTTGACCAGCTTTTAGTTCTATAGATTTAACTTCGTCTTCAGGCACATTTTCTACTGTTTGCCCTCTAGTAAGCAAGTTGCCTTCATTAAATTTCTCATTGTGATCTTTAATATTTAAATGTGATTTAGGCCACATTTTCATACATCCGTTATTTTCGTTCGAATCTGTTAATGCTACCCATGCTGTGACCCAATTGTGAGGTTCTAATCCTATATACTTTGCATCTTGGTGATAGCTTACAAAACCTTGCTCATTAGGGTTTTTAATAAATAAAGTAGTACTGCAAACTAAGATATTTTTTCCAATAATACTTTCTACTACATCTAAAATTTTTGAATTATGAACGATCGAATCAAGTTTTGGTGAAATTAAATGAACATTATATCTACCTGACTTATCTATTTCATTTGGCATTTTTTTTTCAATAAATTCTATTTCTTCTCTTGCCTCTAATGCTTCACTACTAGACAAAACTTCAATAGGGGATAAGTAACCTTGATCTTCATACTGTTTAAGTTGATTTGATGATAGATAAGTCATATTATTTTCAAAAGATTATATGAGCTCAACTATTTCTTCAATAATTTATGGCCGAAGTATTTAAATTAGGAATTGCTGCTAACAACAATCAACCAATCAAGGAAGTAAATTCAATTGAGGTTTTAGCTAATAAAGGAATAGTAGGCGATCGACATTTTCATGATTTTAATGATCCTTACAATCAATTATCTTTAATAGAGTCTGAAAATATTGATGAATATAATATTAAATATGGGCTCGATATACCTTATATCAATTTTAGAAGGAATATTATTACAAAAGGTATTCAATTAAATGATTTAATTGGAAAAAAATTAAAGGTAGGAAATGTTGAATTAGAGGGAATAGAATTATGTCGTCCGTGTCGACATTTGACTGAAATGCTCGATCAAAAAAATATCCTTAAAGAATTTATGAGAAAAGGTGGACTTAGATGCCAAATTCTTTCATCTTCCAAAATTAATGTCGGTGATAAAATAGAAATTATTAATATTTAAGGTTTTACAGTTTCATTAACCGGATTTTCATCAAGTGTTGCAGGTGTATCTGGGTCTAGTTCTAGTCCAGCAGGTGTAATTGTTGCTGGAACTGGTGTAAAAGTTGAGTCTGGGTTTTCAACAGTATCTCTAACTTTCATCCTATATAAACCAAATCCACCAATTATCGCATGTGCAATAATTAAAAAAATAAATAAACCATTTAAACCAAACCATTCCATAAATATAGAACATAAAATAGGACCACTAATTGCGCCTACACCAAAGATAAACTGCAAACCACCTCCAGCTGCTACGAATTTTGATCTAGGAACAAAGTCATTTGTGTGAGCAAGGTTAAGTGAAAACAAAGGAAGACATAAACTTGAATACAATCCTACAGCAATAAAAAATATAATTTTTCTAAAAGAAAATTCATCCATGTAATAAATATTTTGGATTGGATCATTTGAAGTTAGAATTGAAATAAACGCTAAAAAAGAACTTCCAAATGTTGTAATTACGATGACTTTTCTTCTATCAAATGTATCTGAAAAATAACCTATTGGCCCTTGACCAAATACTCCTGCAATTGTTGCAATAAATAAAAGTATCGATGTTTCAACTAAAGTAAATTTTGCAAGTGTTGCATAAACAGATATTAAAGAAAAAAATGCTGCATGAATAATACCAGTAAAGAATGAACTCAATGAACCTAGTGGTGAAATTTTATATAATTCTTTAATACTTATTGTCTCTATTTTTTTGAATTTAGGGGCAGGTCTTTTAGTTAATAAAATAGGAACAAGAGCAACAGATAGCAAAATAGAAACTAAAATAAATGGTTCATAATTATCTGGTTTACTAATATTAAGTAGCAACATACCTATAGCTAATCCAAAATAGATAACCATCATATAAGCAGACAATAGTTGTCCTCTATTTTTATTAGTTGCTCTATCATTTAACCAGCTTTCAGTAACCACATAACAACTAACTAAACTTATACCTGTTATAAATCTACTAAGTGTCCACATAAATGGATTTACATAAACAACAGCAATTAAAGCACTTAAAGATGCAAGTGAAGCGAATGCAGCAAAAACTCTTATATGACCAACTTTTGAAACAAAGTTAGGTGTTGTTCTTGAGCCTACAAAGTAACCAACATAATATCCGGACATAAAGACACCAGTTGTAAAAACACTAAAATCTTCAAGTACTGATCGAATACCCATAACTTGCATTTGCAAACCATGAGCAATCATCATTACCCCTATCCCTATAAATAGAGCCCAAGACTTTTTTACTTCTTTTTGCATATTTAGTTTTAAAGTTTAATATTTTCTGGCTACGTAGTTTTGGTTTGTGTTTTTTTTATGGCCAGTAAAGAATGAATTGCTATCGTAATAATGATAACGATACCTCCATAGATAGTCTCGTTAGAAGGCTGTTCTTTGATAACAATCCAGACCCATATCGGTCCAAGGATAGTTTCTAACAGGAAAAATAGATTAACTTCAGCTGCAGTTATAAATCTTGGTGCTATGGTGACTAAAACAAATGGTATAGCTACACACATTACACACATTAAAGGTATATAAAAAAGATCATTTCCCACTAATGCAAAGTCTTTAACAAAGAAAAAGGCAAATATAGCAACGCACGATTTTCCAATTACAGCAGCAGGCACTAAATCAATAGTTTTAGCGTATCTCGCAATGTTAGCATTACAAGCTAATCCAAAAGAAGTGATTAAACCAAACATATCTCCATAAAAATTGCCAAGACTTAAAGAGTCGTAAAAAATATAAACACATGCAATAAAGGTAATTATTATAGCGACCCAAGTTTTATTATCTGGTTTTTCTTTTAAGAAAATAGCTCCTAAGATTGCTGATAACATTGGTGCAAGAGCTACCATTAATAAAGTATTTGCTACATTAGTGTTTTGGATTGAGATAATAAAAGTAATATTGCAAATAGAAAAACTAATTACATAAAAAATACCTGGGTAACCAATTTTAAACAAAGCTTTTAAGAAATTATTTTTATAAAATAAAAGAAGACCAACTAAAACTACTAAAAATGGTATTGCCCCTCTGTAAAAAAGCATCCCCCAAGTATCAATATTTGATAATCTAATTAGTAAAGAGTCTGGAGTTATAAACATAACCCCTATAAAAGCCATCAATGAACCTTTTTGCTGATTTGTTAAATTGTTCACGCTTTAAGCTCTTTCCAAAAAGTTTTAGCTAAATTTTTTCCTGATAGATCGTAAAGTGTTTTAAGTCCAGTTGGAGAGGTAACATTAATATCTCCATTGAGTTTTTGATCTATAAAATCAATTCCTGCAAAAAAAATATTTTCTTTTTTTAAATCTTTTGCAATTAATTTTGAAATTTTAATTTCTTTACTTGTTAATTTTATATTAGTTGGTTTTGCCCCTTTACTCATATTACTTAAAATTGAATCTTTCTTTGGAACTCTTGAAATTGCGCCACATACTTTTCCATTTATAATAAAAACCCTTTTGTCTCCCTTACTTATTTTAGGAAGGAATTTTTGGCACATGATGTGGTCATGTTTTTTTACAAATTTATTTACTAATTTTGAATTAAACCTAGTTAGTAAATGAATATCATTTCCACTGAAACTATGGATGGGTTTTAAAATGACTTTTTTGTTTTTTTTGAAAAATTTTTTTATTTCATCCATATTTTGAGTAAAAATAGTAGCTGGCATGTATTTTTGATATTTAGATGAATACAATTTTTCAGAAATATTCCTTACAGAGGTAGGATTATTAATTATTTTAACTTTACTCTTAATTGTATCCAAAATGTATGTTGTCGAAATATACTCAAGATTAAATGGTGGATCTTGGCGAATAAGAATAAATTTACATTTATTTAAGTCTAGATTTTGTTTTTTTATGATTTTATAGAATTTTTTATTACTGTAATTAAATTTAATAAAAAAACCTTTAGCTGTAACTTTCGAATTAACAACCGATAAGTCTTTTGGATCGTAATAGAAAATTTTATATTTTTTATTCTGAATTTCGTTTGCTAAAAAAACACTTGTATCCGTTAAAGGATTTAGTCTAGAAGGATGATTTCCTTGAACAGCAACAATTTTATTTATCATATAATTCGTCTAAATTTTCGTTTTTTGAAAATTTACTAATCATATGATCTGCGTTTGTTGTCTTATTATCAATTACTTTTTGTAGATGGTTTAGGAATACAGTCTCGTTATTACCCTTTTTACTTAAAACATCTCTATTCTCTAAACCTTTTCTTGAAAGATCTAAAAGTGTAGATGACCAATAAAGAAGATCTTTACCCATTAATTGAGTATTAAATCCCTTTTGTGGCGCTTCTAGATAAGCGTTAATTATTTTATCGTTTTCCCATGTTGAAATTAATTCATGAACTTCGTCTAAATTTCCATAAAGCATACCTATATTGAAAGCTGGTCCTGCACACAAACAATCCCAACCACAGGTATCCATAGATCTTAATTCAATATATTTCTTTACTCTGTTTTCAGTAAATATTGTGCTTAAGTGAGTTGTTAAGTTTGCTTCAGTTGGAAGTCTATTTCCAATTTCTTGAATTTTTCCTTCCATAAAATCTTTAAAAATATATTTCCTTCCTGAAATATACTGATCTTTATTTTGTATAAATAATATAGGAAAATTAATTACAAAATCTGCATATTTTTCAAAATTCATATTTTCAAAAAATAATTTAGGCAATCCACCTCTAGAAGTACTTTGCCATACTTTAGATCTATAAGACAAATAGTTGCTATTTTTTTTCTCCACAATTGAGGAATTCGCAAATAAAGCGATTGCAATAGGTACAATTGAGTTTGCTACTTTGAACTTTTTAATAAAATCTTCTTCCGAACTATAATCTATATTTAATTGTGTACCACATGTTCGATACATCATGTCTAAACTAAGTTCGCCACCCAGAGGCATATCCTTAGTCATCAATTCATATCGTTGTTTAGGATTGTTTGGGATTTCACTTAATTTAGATATTGGATCGAACCCTGCACTAACAATTTTAATATCTAATTTTTTTGTAACTTGTTTTAATTCAAACAAATAGTCTTGTGACTCTGCACAAGCTTCATGCATATGATTTAATTTATCTCCTGATAATTCTATTTGATTGCCTGGTTCAAGCGTTATATTTTTACCACCTTTATTAAGCGCAATAATATTTTCTTTTTCAAAAACTGGATTCCAGCCGAATTCAAGCAGGGCTGTAAACATTTCTTTTATTTTTGAATAATCAATTCTTTTATTGTCCGAATTATTAAATAAAAACTTTTCATGCTCGATCCCAATTTTAAAATTTTTGGGTTCTTTAACACCTGATTTAAAATAATTTATAATTTTCTCTTTTGAATCAATCATGCGCTGTAAGTAGTGATTTATACCTAAATTTAAAGATAATAATAAGGCTCTTTTGCGAATATTTTTTTAACTAATGGCTTAAAATCATCCAAAGTCATACTTTTGTAATCAGGGTCAAAAGAGCATTGGTCATATTTTTCACAAAATTCTATAGTGTCTTGATAATATTTGTGGTCTTTAAATTTATCTCTTGCATTTCTATCGCCACCTAAATGATGAGCGCTGTAGTAAGTTTGAAAAAGACCATGATGAAGAACAATCCAATAAGTTCTTTCTGAAACATAAGGTCTTAATATAGACGCAGCATATTGAGAATGGTTCATTGGTGCTAAATCATCTCCAATATCATGTAGTAAAGTTGCAACAACCATTTCATCACTTTCTTTATTTTTAAAAGCTCTTGTTGCTGCTTGTAATGAGTGTTCTAGTCTAGTGATTTTGTAACCTTCTAAAGTAGTAGTTTGTTTTGATAAATAATTTAAAACTCTCTCAGCTGTTTGTCTTTCAAAGTTTTTCTCAAATTTTTCGAGAAGTTCATAATCTTCTTTAGTTCCGTTTTTCATTTCAGTAAAATTTACTGTTTTCATAAATTAATTGTTTGATCCTGTGCTTAGTAAAGATAACTGGGTTATTTTATTATCTCCTAGTTCATCCACTAATTTAACAGGATATTCGCCTGTGAAATAATGATCTGTTAATTGTGGATATGTTTCGTTTCTTTTTTCAAAACCAATAGCTTTATATAATCCTTCAATTGATAAAAATCTCAAAGTTTTAGCTCCAATATATTCGCAAATTTCATCATTTGTTTTATTTGCTGCTAACAATTCTTTTTTTGTAGGTGTATCTACACCGTAGAAATCTGGGTACCTTATTTCAGGGCATGCAATTTTAACATGAACTTCTTTCGCACCAGCATCATAAAGCATTTTAACTATTTTATATGATGTGGTTCCTCTAACAAGAGAGTCATCTATTAGAATTATTTTTTTATTTTTAATTGTAGTTTGATTAGCATTTAATTTTAATTTGACACCCAAGCTTCTAATTTTCTGGCTTGGTTCAATGAAGGTTCTTCCAACATAATGATTTCTAATTAATCCATGTTCAAAGTTCATTTTTAATTCTTGAGCAAAACCCATAGCAGCAGCATTTCCAGAGTCTGGAACTGGAACCACTATATCTGCATCAGTATCATTTTCTTTTGCAAGTTCTCTACCTATGTTTTTTCTATGCTCATAAGCAGTTTTTCCACCTATTAAACTGTCTGGTCTTGAAAAATAAATATATTCAAACACACAAGGTCTAACTTTTTTAGCGGGGAAGGGCTTAATACTTTGAAGCTCATTATTTTCTATTAAAACTATCTCACCGTTTTCTACTTCTCTAACAAATTTAGCACCAATAATGTCAAATGCACAAGTTTCAGAGGCTAAGACATAACTATTGCCAAGCTTACCAATTACCAGTGGTCTAATTCCGTAAGGATCTCTAACTCCAATTAAAGAGTTTTGAGTTAACATCACTAATGCATAGCCACCTTGAATTTGAAAAATTGCATCAATTACTTTATCAATTGTTTTTGGTCTTTTTGATTTAGCAATTAATTGAACAATCGTTTCAGTATCTGAGGTAGTGTAAAATATAGCTCCATCTTCAACGAGTTTATTTCTCAAAGAAATTGAATTAGTAAGATTTCCATTATGTGCCACTCCAATTCCACCGGCATTGGTGTCAGCAAAAAAAGGCTGTATGTTTCTTAAGATATTGTTTCCAGTCGTACTGTATCTGTTATGGCCAATGGCGTAATTTCCCTTAAGATTATTAAGCACCTTTTCTTTGTTGAAATTATCTCCAACTAAGCCAAATCTTTTTTCAGAATAATATTTTTCTCCATCAAAAGTAACTATTCCACAACCTTCTTGACCTCTATGTTGAAGAGCATGTAATCCAAGTGCTGTTAGAGCAGAGGCATCTTTTGCATTGCTAATACCAAAAACTCCACATTCTTCCTTTAGTCTTGGATTATAGCTCTGTAATTTTTTTTTTAGAATCTTGATATGTTTTTTCATTAGGAAATTCTTTTATCAGATAACTACTACCTTTTTCTAAATATGGAAAGACGTATGATTTGTCAAAATTTATTGGCCATTTATCATAATTATAAACAATATGAGCACCTGAAAAGATACATACAGAAATAATGTAAGCTCTTATAAAACCAAAAAAGAATCCAAATGTTGTATCTAAGCCACCGATTCCAGTATATCGGACTGCTTTACTGATTCCTTTATTTACCAATAAAACTAAAAAGATAACAACCACAAATATTACTATTCCTAAACCAACATCAAGCACATATTCATTATCAATTATGTCTTTTACGTACGGTTTAAATTTTGGAAATAGAATTAATGTAATTATGTAGGCTAGTAACCATTTAGCCATCGAGAGAATACTTAAAATGAAGCCTTTTTTGTAACAATTTATCAAAGAAAGAATTGTTAAAATTAAATAAATTAAATCAATTATTGATATTGCTTTATAAAAAACTTGTATGATTTCTAACATTAAGATGATTTGCCAAAAGGTTTAATAATTAAAATTAATGCAGGAAGTAGTGTTAATACTGATATCATAGCTAATAACATTGCTAGCCCAGTAAACACACCAAAATAAATTGTTGGGATAAACTTTGATAACACCAAAATTGAAAATCCAAAAACAATCGTAATTGAAGTGTTTAGTATAGCAACCCCAACAGTTGAATGACACGTTTTTAATGTTTTGTTGTAATCCTTTATTTTACTAAACTCTTCTTTAAATCTGTAAATATAATGAATACTGTTATCTACAGCAATTCCTATCGTAATTGCTGCAATTGTTATCGTCATCATGTCCAAAGGTATTCCTATTAATCCAATTATTCCTAGTATAAAAAAGGCTGCAATAAAATTTGGAACAACACCAATCAATGAAAGTTTGATATTTCTAAATAAGATTATGAACATTGAAAATATTCCAATCATAACTAATCCTAATGTTAATATCTGAGATTTAAATAGGCTTTGTAACAAGTTATTAAATAATATTAATACACCTGCTAATTTGTAATCTTTTTCTTCTAAACTAAATTTATCTTTTAGATCAAAATTAATTTTGTTAATTAAATCGTTTCTTCTTAAATCTTCCTGGGAGTCTATAATTCTTAAACTAATTCGAGCTTCATTATCTTTAATTGAAAGATAGGGATCAATTATTTCAGTTTTAATACTCTCAGGAATTTTGGAGTAAAGTACGCCCATTTCTAAAGTGCCTAAAGGCTTGTTGTTATTTAATTGAGTAGCAACTTCAATAATAGATGAAAAAGATAAAACTTTACCAATTTCAGGTAAACTATCCAAGTAATTATGAACAGATGTGATTAGATCAATTTTATCTTTGGTAAACCAGTATTTTTCATCATTAGTATCTTCTTCATCGCCCCAATCATCAAATTCATCATCTTCTTCAGATTTTTTCGCCTTTTCTTTCTTAGGAAATTTTATAATGACCTCTAAAGGAGTGGTTCCACCTAGCTCCTCATCTATAAGCTTCATACCCTTGTAAATTTCAGTATTCTTATCAAAGTAATTTATAAAACTATTTTCAACTTCAAGCTTACTTATTCCAACAAAACTGAAAATTATTACTATTCCAGTTACTAAGAAGATAGAGTTTTTATTATTTATAGAAATTAAACTAAGTAAATTTGTGATTTTAGATTTTTGTTCTTTCTTCACTGAAATATTATTTGTAGGTGCAAAGTTTAAAAGGGTAGGTAGCAAAGTAAATGTAATGATAAATGATGTAATCAAACCAAAAGTCATCATCCAACCAAAATCAATAATAGGTTTTATTTCACTAAAAATTAAAGATAAGAATGCAAAAATTGTTGTTAGAACAGTATAAAGAATTGGCCAAAACATTTTTGAAGTGGTTAAAGAAATAATTTCAAAATTATTTTTTGATGGGAAATCTTTTTTGAGTTGAAGAAACCTTGTACTCATATGAATATTCATTGCCATTGTCAGAATTAACATCAGTGCAATAAAATTTGATGAAATAACCGTAACTTTCCATCCTAGCAATCCAAGTAATCCCATCATTATTATCAAAGAAAAAAGACAACTACTTATAGGAACAATAATCCAAAGAAGATTTCTAAAAACAAACCACAAAGTAGCAATTATAAATAATAGAACACCCAAACCAAAAACAATTATATCACTTTTGATAAAAGTCATCATGTCATCAGCAATCATTGGTATTCCTCCAAGATATATTTTTCCAACATCTCCGTAACTTTGAATAACTTGTCTAATTTCTAAAATATTCTGATGGTTTTGTTTTTTGATTTGATCTTTAATTAGTTCAATTTGTTCTTTTGATTTATTTTTTATATCTTCTAATTTTTGAGTCTGTTTAATATTAACAATAATACCACTAGTTTTACCATCTTCGCTAATTATAAAATTTCTAAAAACAGGACTATTTAAAATTTCTTTAAAACCTCGATTTCTATCAACATCTTCATCTTTCAATGTTTTAAAGCTCTCAAGTCTTTCTTGAAGTGGTGTATCAGAATTATTTAAAAGTGGAATGTCTAATAATGTAATTACACTATGGACCCAGTTGAGACTTTGAATTTTATATTTTAAACTTAATAAATTGTTAATTGAAGAGTCAGTTATCATTCCTTCATTTGGTGTATAGGTAAGAATTAAAAACTCTTTAGAACCATATCTTTCAGAAACCTCTTTCAAATATGCTAAATCTGGATCACCCTTTATTAATAGAGTTTCTGATGAAGCATCAAGTCTAAAATCTTTTGAATAGTAGCCAAAACTTAAAATAGAAATAATTAGCAATAGAAATATTGCTTTTGGATTTTTAAGGATAACGTTTTGATAAAAATGAGCTATCATTCAAGCTCTTTATATTGGAATTTAACTTAATTGAGTATCCTTAAATTTTGTAAATCTTTCCTCAAATTCAAGAGTTACTTTACCAATAGGACCGTGTCTTTGTTTTCCAATTATAATTTCAGCTAAATGTGCAACTTCATTCATTTTCGCTTGCCACTCAGCGTGTTCAACTGTCGCTTCTCTTGGCTCTTTTCTCTGTAAATAATATCCTTCTCTGTAAACAAACATTACAACATCTGCATCTTGTTCAATGGAGCCAGACTCTCTTAGGTCTGCCAATTGAGGCTTATGATCATCTCTTTGCTCGACTTGTCTAGACAATTGTGAAAGAGCTACTACAGGAACAGAAAGTTCTTTTGCTATAGCTTTAAGACCTTGAGTAATCTGAGAGATTTCTTGCACTCTTCCATCTTTGTTAAAAGTGGTTCCTCTCATTAATTGAATGTAATCAACTACAATCATATCTAAACCACTTCGTCTTTTAATTCTTCTTGCTCTATTGCTCATAGCAGCAATACTTATTGCGGGTGTTTCATCTATAAATAAAGGTAGGTCTGCAATATCTTTAGAGGTTTCTAAGAATTTATCAAATTGTTCATCGGTAATTCTTCCTTGTCTTATATCGTTTGAACTAATTCTTGCTTGTTCAGAAATAATTCTTGTAGACAATTGTTCAGAGGACATTTCTAGAGAAAAAAAAGCAATTGAAGACTCTTTACCACTATCTTGTAAATTTTTTGCAGCATTAAAAGCGATATTAGTTGCTAAAGATGTTTTACCCATAGATGGACGTCCAGCAATAATAATCAAATCAGATTGGTGTAAACCACCAAGTTTATAATCTAAATCTTTAAGTCCAGTAGGCACACCTACTATACCTCCTTCATTTTTATATGCTGCTGAAGCCATATCAATAGTCTGTTTCATTGCTTCATCAAATTTGATTATGTTTGAATTAAATGAACCTTTTTCTGCTAAATCAAATAATGATTTTTCAGTTTTCTCAATAATGTTTTGTCCATTTGTTTCAAGGTCGTTTACTTTAACGTCATCAACAGTTTGTTCAGAAATCTTAATTAATTCTCTTCTAACAAACATATCGTAAATAATTTTGGAATATTCTATTGTTTGCCTAACTGAAGTAGAAAATTTAGTTATCTTTATTAGATATTCAGGAACATTTAATTCATCTTTTTCATCTTCAAAATAATTTTTTAGGGTGATTGGATTTGCTAGAAGTCCTTTGTAAATTAAACTTGAAATAGACTCAAAAATTTTTTGATGCATAGGATCATAAAAATTAGAACTCTCAATGATCGTACTTATTTCATCAAACATCTCGTTACTTACAAGAATAGATCCTATTACAGCTTGTTCCGCTTCAATATTGTTTGGTAATTCTTTAAATTGATCTTTGACTATACTTAAATTGTTTTCCATGAAAATAAATTTACATGAAAATTGATTAAATCAAATTGTAAATTGTTGCTGGGGAAAAGAATGTATAATTATTGAATTGTATCAGCTGAAGAAACATTAATTGTAATCATAGCATCAACTTCTGAGTGTAAAGAAATTTTAACTTTAAATTTTCCTAAAGCTTTGATTTCTTCAACCGGTTGTATCATTGATGGTTTGATATCAATTTTGTTTTCTTCTTGTATAAGTTTTGAAATTTCAGTTGGTTTAACTGATCCATATAGTTCATTATTTTCTGTACTAAGTTTTTTTACAGAATACTCTTTGTTATTAATTTGTTCAGCAATTTGAGATGCTTCTTTTTTCTTTTCGTTATCTTTTTTAGATAACTCAGATTTAATTTTTTCAACTTCTTTTATATTTTCTTTTGATGCATAAAGAGCTTTTTTATTAGCAATCAGAAAGTTTCTAGCAAAACCTCTTTTTACATCTATTACTTCACCAATAGATCCAATTCTTTTTACGTTTTCTAATAATATTACTTTCATTTTATATTAATGCTAAGTTTCTTGCTCTTTTAATTGAAAGAGAAAGTTCTCTTTGCTTCTTTTGAGAAACATTTGTTATTCTTGAGGGTAATATTTTACCATTCTCAGATACATATTTTTTTAAAAGTTTAATGTTTTTATAATCTACTTGTGGAGCACCCTTTACTGACAACGGACAAGTTTTTTTAAATTTGTATTTATTAGGTTGAAAAATACTTAATTTTGCAAAGTTGCTTTGTTTACCTTTTTTATTTCCACTTTGTCTTTTTGGCATTAATTTTTAACACTTTCCTTTTTTTCACTATCTTCTTTTTTTCCAAAATAGTTTGTTTCCAAATCAAATTTTTTTACTCTAACTGTTAGATATCTTAGTAATTTCTTATCAATAGCTTCATTTTTTTCTAATTCATCAATTACATTTCCATTACCTTTTATTTTGAAGTGTATGTAACTTCCTTTTTTATTTTTTTTAATAAGATAAGATAAGTTCAGTAATCCCCAGTTTTCAGTTTTAACGACTTCACCCTCATTTTTTTCAACAATTTTAGAATATTTTTCTGTTAGTTGCTTTAATTCACTTGGTGAAGTATCTTGCCTAGCTATAATAGTGTGTTCGTAAAAATTCATTTAAGTTCTTTAATAAAAAGTGAGGATATACTATTATAAAAGTTCAATTACAATAGTTAAAAAGGCAAAAATATTAGTTTTTTTTATATGTTTTCAGTAATATTTCCAGGTCAAGGATCCCAAATTGTAGGAATGGGAAAAGAGTTATATGATAAATTTGATTTAGTCAAAAATCTGTTTAAAGATGCAGATGACTCATTAAATTTTTCAATTTCTAAGCTTATACTAGAAGGACCAAAAGAGGACCTAGATTTAACAGTCAATACACAGCCAGCAATATTTCTAATTAGCTATTCAATATTTTATTTAATTAAAAAAGAGTTTAACTTAGATTTAAACAAAGCAAAATATTTTGCTGGACATTCTTTGGGTGAATATTCTGCTTTATCATGCGCAGGATATTTGGATTTTTCAGATACCTTAAAAATACTAAGAATAAGAGGAGATGCTATGCAAAATTCTGTACCTAAAGGGGAGGGAGGAATGGTTGCGGTTCTAGGCACAACAGTTGATGTGATTGAAAAAATTTTGAATGAAAATATAGAAAATTTAAAAGCACAAATTGCAAATGACAATTCTGAGGGCCAAATTGTTTTGAGTGGTAAAATAGAAGATTTAGATAAGTTAATTCAAATTTTAAAAGATAATTCAATAAAAAACATCAAACTCCCAGTAAGTGCACCTTTCCACTGTGATTTGATGAATAATGCAACAAAAATTATGACAGAAGAGTTAAATAAACTTAATTTTAAAAATGGACAAAATAAATTAATTTCAAACGTTACTGCAAATGAAATTAAAGATCTAGATGAACTTAAAAATCTCTTGATAAAGCAAATAGAGAATAGAGTTAGATGGAGAGAAAGTGTTATTAATATGATAGAAAGTGATGTAAATCATTTTATAGAAATTGGACCTGGGAAAGTTTTATCAGGCTTGGTAAAAAGAATTAATAGAAATGTAAAAATTGATACAATTAATACTCAAAGTGATATTGAAAGTTTAAAAATATGACAAATTTAGAAAGTAAAAATATTATCGTTACAGGTGCCTCAGGCGGAATCGGAAATTCAATAATTGAAAAATTAAATCAAGCTGGAGCAAATATTTTAGCCTCAGGTACAAGATCAGAAAAACTTGAGGAACTGAAAGGTAAATATGGAAATATTAAAACATTAAAGTTTGATATTTCCCAAAGTGATAAAATTGAGGAATTTATTGATAACGCAACAAATGAACTTGGTGGAAGTTTAGATTGTATAGTTAATAATGCAGGCATCACTCAAGATAATTTAGCAATAAGGATGAGTTTAGATGAATGGCAAAAAGTAATTGATGTTAATTTAACATCTACTTTTTTAATGAGTAAATCAGCAATTAAAAAAATGATTAAAAATAAATCTGGAAAAATTGTTAATATTACATCAGTTGTCGGACATACAGGTAATGTAGGACAGGTCAATTACACTGCATCTAAAGCAGGTATAATTGCAATGTCGAAGAGTTTGGCAATAGAATATGCTAAGAAAAATATAAATATAAATTGCATTTCACCTGGTTTTATCAAAACAGCGATGACAGATAAATTAGATGATAAATTTAAAGAAGCTATAATATCAAAAATCCCATCTGCGCGACTAGGAGAACCAGATGACATTGCAAATGCTGTCCTTTTTTTATGCTCAAGTCAATCATCTTATATAAATGGGGAAACCTTGCATGTTAATGGAGGCATGTATATGGCTTGACAAAATAGGTTTTTAAACTATTAAGAATTTATAACAAAAAGGATCAATATGTCAGAAGACGTTTCAAGCAAAGTCAAAAAAATTGTAGCAGATCACTTAGGTATCGATGAAGCAAAAGTAACTGAAGAGTCAAGTTTTATAGATGATTTAGGAGCTGATAGTTTAGATACCGTTGAATTAGTGATGGCTTTCGAAGAAGAATTTGGATCTGAGATTTCAGATAGTGAAGCTGAGAAAATTTTAACTGTAGGTGATGCAGTTAAGTTTATCGAAGGAAAAGCTAACTAGAAATTTTAATGCCATCAGAAAAAGATGGGGTAATGATAATTTTATCCTCTCCCTCTGGAGCAGGTAAAACTACTTTAGTTAAAAAATTATCTGAAAAAGATAATTTTGAAATTTCAATATCACATACCACCAGACAACCTAGGCCTAATGAAAATCAAAATGAAGATTATTTCTTTGTTGATGAGTTAGAATTCAAAAGACTTATTAAAAATGAAGAGTTTCTTGAATATGCAAAAGTTTTTAATAATTTTTATGGCACAACTAGAACACCGGTTATAAACAAACTAAATAAATGCAAAAATGTTTTGTTTGATATCGATTGGCAAGGAGCTGATCAAATAAAAAATAAAAAATTAGATTATAAATTAATTACTTTTTTTATACTTCCCCCAAGTAAAGAAGTTTTATTCGAAAGATTATCCAAAAGGCATCCAAATGATAAATTAATAGCTGAAGAAAGAATGAAACAGTTCGAAAGAGATGTCTTACATTGGATAAATTATGATTATGTGGTTATAAATAATGATTTAAATGAATGTTATTTAAAAATAACAAACTTAATAGATGCTGTAATTACGGATGGGTCTAAAGATTATGATCCTGATTATATAAGAAGCCATATTGAGAAACTAACTTCTTAATTTTTCATATTCAGAAGCTAATCTATAATAAGTTTCAAAATCCAAATTTTGAGGTCTTAAATTTAAATTGATCTTTAAATTATCTAAAACTTTTTGATCACCATTAAAAAGTTGGTTAAATGGTTTTTTTAACATTTTTCTTCTTTGATTGAAAAAAATTCTTGTAACTTTTTCTAAATTATTTGGATCATTAATCTTAATGAAATTTTTTTTAGGAGAAAAAAACAACAAAGAGCTGTCTATTTTTGGTTTTGGATAAAATGCATCAGGTTTGATATCGCATATCTTTTTTATGTTTAATTTCCAGTTAGAGATAATTGATAATCTTCCATAATTTGAGGTATTAAACTTAGCAACAATCCTTTCAGCAACTTCTTTTTGAAACATTAAAATTAAACTTTCGAACCAAAAGTTTTCTTTTAAATTTACTATCCATTTGCTTAGAATTTCAGTAGAAATATTATATGGTAAATTACCAAAAACTATGACCTTTTCTTTGAATAGAAGAGTTTCATCTATTCTTAAAATATCGTCATTAATAACTGTTATTTGATTTTTAAATTTGTTTCTAAGATTCCTCGCAAGCTCATTATCTTTTTCGATTACAAATAATTTTTTTGGATTTTTTTTAAGAATAGATGATGTTAGATTTCCAGTACCAGGACCGATTTCAAGAATAATTTTATTTTTAATATTAGTAGTATTTGTAATGTTTTCTAAAATTAATTTATCAATTAAAAAATTTTGACCTAAACTTTTTTTCGCTTTTATCAAAATTTATCCAAGAAAGTAATCGCATTTATTAAGCTTAGAGGATTTGATTTATTTTTACCCAGCATTTTTTCGTTAGGTCCGTGATCAGGCGAAACTCTAATAAAAGGTAAGCCAGCTGTTATATTTATAGCATCATATTCATTTATAGTTTTAATCGGTGTTAAAACTTGATCATGGTACATCCCAACTATTATATCAAATTGTTTTCTATTTTTTTTTAAAAAAATAGTATCTGCAGGAAATGGGCCTTTGATTTTTAATTTTTTATTTTTTAAATAATTTACCGATGGTTTAATTAACCCAATATCTTCATTGTACTTATGAACGCTTTCACAATGTGGGTTCAAGCCTGTGACCGCAATATTAGGTTTTTTATTTAATTTTTCTTTGTAAAAATTATTAATAATTTGTATTTTATTAATTATTTCTTTTTTGGTTAATTTTTTTGAAACCATCTTTAATGGTAAATGCGTTGTAATAGGAACTACTGAGAGTTTTTTATTATAAATTATCATAGCAAATTTATTGCAATTTGTTTTTTTTGCTAAATATTCTGTGACACCTAAATACCTATTTTTTAAGAAATGTTTTTTTGAAATAGGACCATTAATAAATTTATTTGATAATCCAGAATTTAATAATTTTATTGCTAAATCAAAACTATTTTTAATATAATTATTAGATTTTGAACTTATTTTATCAAAAGCTTTTTGTGTTTTGTATTCAATATTTATTAAATTTATGCAGTTTTTTTTTAAGTTTAATTTATTATTAATATCTATAAGGTTTATTTTATAATTATAATTCAATTTTTTCATTTGCATTAATAGTAAATTATGAGAACAAATAATTAATAATGGGCTTTTGAATTTTTTTCTTTTAAGTGTTTTGAAGAAGATTTCTAAAAATATACTATTAGGTTCACCAGCAACTATAACTATAGGCTTATAATTCATAAATTTTAGTATCTTTTTTTACTTTATTAAAATATATCATTGAAAAACGTTTTAACTGTTCATTGGTCTCTCCAGCAATTCTTCTTTCAAGTTCTTTTTTTTTATTAAGCTTTACTTGTTTTTTTTTAATTTTTTCTATTTTTAAAATTAAGAAACCACCACTAATTGTAATAGGCTTTGTGTATTCTTTTTCTTCTAAAGTTTTTAATTGATTTTTAATCTTTTTATTTAATGCAGACTCGTCTACCCAGCCCAATTTTCCTCCCGAACTAGAAGTATCAGAAATACTATTAATAAGTGCTGTGTTTTCAAAACCTGTTTCAGATATTTGTTTTTTTAAATTTTCAAATTTCTCTTCAATAGTTTCCCCACTTGATAAATTAAAAACTAATTCTGATAAGAGATAAGATTTAATTATTTTTTTATCTAAATCTATTTCCTTTTTAATTCTATCATGATTT
>CACGHF010000014.1 GCA_902572775.1 uncultured Pelagibacteraceae bacterium | reverse complement strand
GATAAAACGAATTATTATAACAATAAAATATTTGCAATAAAGCTGAACAATCAATACCTCTAAATGTTTTTCCACCCCAAACGTATTTTACATTTAAAAATTTTTTAAATATTTTTATAAAATTATTTTCTTTATGGTTTATTTTTTTAATATCTGCTTTTTTAATCCATTTATTTTTTTCGATTTTTACGTAATTCTTATTTTGCTCAAATACAGATAATTTAGATGCAAGTGGAAGCCAACTGGCAGTTCCAATTCCAGGTTTTTTATAAATCTTTGCTCTTAGTGAACTGACTTTATAATTGGGACTAAATTTTTCTATATATTTTGAATTTTTTATAAAACCCTTATAATTATCAAATAAAGTTTTAATTTTTATCCAATTTTTATTTTTTGCTAATATTTTGAATTTTTCACCATGTATAATTTGTGAAGTTACCTCAGATCCTTCCGAAGGATTTTTATAAATATTCGAAAAATTACCTATGAAATAAAAATTATTTTGCACCAATTCTAATTTTGTTTTTAATTAACCACAAACAAATTAATGATGGTATCACCATTATAGTCGTTAAAACAAAAAATGTTCCCCAATCTCCGTTTAACCAGTCAACTAAAGCTCCTGAGGATGAAGCTAAAGTAGTACGACCAGCAGTACCAATTGAAGCAAGCAATGCATATTGTGTGGCTGTATAAGTTCTATCAACTAGTAGTGATATAAATGCAACAAATGCTACAGTCGCAAAAGCTGCTGTGATATCATCAGCTATAACCGCTATTGCAAATAAAAATTCTGATTTTCCAGTCCATGCTAAAACCGCAAATAAAAGATTTGTTACAGCCATTAACCCACCAGCAAAGAACATAGTTTTAATTGTTCCAGCTCTCATGGCCATTACTCCGCCCAACAAAGTAAATACAACTGTTGTTATCCAACCAAGTCCTTTTGAATAAATTGCAATTTGACCTTTGGAGAAACCAATTTCTTTATAAAAAACAATAGACATCCTTCCCATAAATGCCTCACCTATTTTAAATAAAAAAACAAATCCTAAAATTCCAGCTGCAATGGCAAAACCATTTTTTTTAAAAAAACTAATAATAGGTCCGCCTATAGTTCCTGTAATATATGCGATAAAGTTTGTAATTATATTGCTAGATCCAAGTTTTGCTTCAATTAATCTATCTGTTTCTCTCTGTTTTGCTTGTCTATTTGTGTCTATAGGTTCATGTACAAACATTAATCCTATATTCATTAAAATTATTACAACACCTAAAATTAAAAAAGTAGCTTGCCAGTAGTCAGCTACCCCCAGGTTTTCAAAAAACTCTGCTGTAAATAAAGCAACAACTCCACCTAATTTATAACCTGTCCACCAACCAACAACAGCCATAGCAGCACCAGCAGCCATTGATTTTCCTTCATTTTCATTTATCTGTTCAATTCTTAATGCATCTACAGTTATATCTTGAGTTGCTGACGCGATAGCAATAATTAAACCTACAGTAATTAATAAAGCCAAATTTTCAGTTGGATTAATCGCGCTCCAAACAACAAGACTTAACAAAATAATTATTTGCATTAAAACTATCCAGCCTCTTCTATGACCTAATTTTTTTGTTAGTATTGGAATTTGAATTCTATCTATAATGGGAGCCCACAAATAATTGAAAGCGTATACTCCAAAAATTAAACCTGCCCATCCAATTGTTGATCTACTAAGACCTTCTTCTTTAAGCCAAAGACTCAAGCTGCTTGCAATTAATACCCACGGGAATCCACTTATTGCACCTAATAAAAGAATTCTTACCATTCGAATATCTTTATAAACTGTGAGAGAATCAAGCCAGGTTTGTTTATTTGTTTCAGACATAATTAATTTCTCCAAAAAGAAGGTAAGAATAATACTAATATTGCAAACAACTCAAGTCTACCTAAAATCATACCAACAGTTAAGATCCATTTAGAAATATCAGGTAAAACTGAAAAATCTCCATTAGGACCAATTATAGGACCTAAACCTGGACCAACATTTGATATTGATGTTGCTGCTCCAGAGATAGCAGTTATAAAATCTAGACCTGTTAATGATAATAATGCAGCTAAAATAAAAAAAATAACAAAGTAAAAATAAATAAATGAAATTATTGATGCAATAAATTTATCATCAACTGATCCTTGATCATATTTAATTATAAATATTCCTCTAGGATATATAATTTTTTTTAATTGATTTAATATAAATAAATATAGAATTTGAATTCTAAAGATTTTAATACCACAAGTAGTAGATCCAGCACATCCTCCGATAAACATTAGTGCAAGAAATATTGTTATAGGAAAACCTCCCCAACCATCAAATTCAGCATTTACATAACCTGTTCCAGTCAATATTGAAATTGTATTAAAAAAAATAGATCTTAAACTAAAGTTTTCGTTATCATTAAATAATAAATAAATTGATAATATAACAATGCTCAAAATTATTATTTTAATAAATGTTCTAATTTGAATATCGTTTAAAAATATTTTTTTGTTACCATTAATAAACTTAATGTATGCAATAAATGGAATACTTCCTAATATTATAAAAATCATCGATGATATTTCTATAGGAACACTGTTAAAATATCCGATTGATTGATTATAATTAGAAAATCCACCTGTAGCTATAGTAGTCATAGAATGAGTTAAACTATCAAATTTTCCCATTCCAAATATCCAATAAGATAATGCGCAAAGAGCGGTTAGACCTGAATAAATATAAATAAGTCTTAAAGCTATTTCTTTCGATTTAGGAAGAATTTTTTCAGATGAGTCGTTGCTAGAAATTTTAAATAATTGCATACCACCAACATTCATTATAGGCATTAGGGTAATTGCCATTACAATTATACCAATACCACCCAACCACTGAAGTATTGCTCTCCACAATAGAATACCTTTAGGTGTATTCTCTAAGTCAGAAATAATTGTAGATCCAGTTGTTGTAATACCAGACATGCTCTCAAAAAAAGCATCAGTAATTGAAAACTCCATAGTCGAAAATATAAATGGTAAAGATCCAAAAATAGCAATACTTAACCAAGACAAAGCAGTCAATAAAAATGCTTGTTGTAAATTTAACTTTTTGTCGTGGTCTAGATTTGAAAGAAAAAATAATGATCCGAAAATTATTGTCATAATAGATGCACCGAAAAATGATGAATCTATTTCAGAATAAATAAATTGAGCAATTATAGGGATGAACATTGAGACCCCTAAAATTATTTGTAAAATTCCTAGTGTAAAAAAAACAGTTTTATAATTAGACATTTTGAAAGAACATTATTTTATGGTAAATAAATTTCAACTCTATAAGAATTAATAAAATCGCCAATTTAAGATTTTTATAAAAGATATATTCGTGATTAAAAAAGAAATTTTAGATAAAACAAGTGCTTGGCCTTTCGTTGAAGCAAAAAAAATGCTTCGTGAGAGAAAATCATTTATTGATAAAAAAGGTAAAATTACTCTTCAAACAGGATATGGTCCAAGTGGCCTTCCTCATATTGGAACATTTGGTGAAGTTGCAAGGACTTCAATGATGGTGAATGCCTTAAAGCAACTTACAGATTTACCAACAGAGATAATTACTTTTTCTGATGATATGGATGGTTTAAGAAAAGTTCCTGATAACGTTCCCAATCAGGAATTACTAAATAAAAACTTACATAAACCATTAACACAAGTTCCAGATCCATTTGAAAAATTTGCAAGTTTTGGAGAGCATAATAATGAAATGTTAAAAGATTTTTTAAACAGTTTTAATTTTAAATACAGTTTTAAAAGTTCAACATCTTTATACAAAGGTGGTTTTTTCAACCCAACTTTAAAAATTATTTTAGAAAATTATGATGGTATAATGAGTATTATACTTCCAACTTTAGGTAAAGAACGTCAAAAAACTTACTGTCCTTTTTTACCTATTTGTCCAGACACAGGGCATGTTCTTGAAATACCAGTTATAGAAATTGATAAAAAAAATTCTAAAATAATTTTTGATAATAAGGGTAAAAAATTAGAATCTAGTATTTTGGATGGAAATTGTAAATTACAATGGAAAGTTGATTGGGCAATGAGATGGTATGCTCTGGAAATAGATTTTGAAATGTATGGAAAAGACCTTATCGAAAGTGCAATTTTATCAACTAAAATTATAAATTTAATCGGTAAAAAACATCCATCTGGATTTGCTTATGAATTATTTCTTGATGAAAAGGGTGAAAAAATTTCAAAATCAAAAGGAAATGGTATTACTATTGACCAGTGGTTAAAATATGCTTCACCTGAAAGCTTATCTTTATACATGTATCAAAATCCAAAAAGAGCAAAAAAACTTTATAAAGAAATAGTGCCCAAAGCCGTAGATGAGTACCTCGATAATATTGAAAAATCAAAAAAACAAACAGAACAACAATTAGTAATGAATCCTGTTTGGCATGTTCACAATGGAAACATTCCAAAAGAAGAGATGATTATGACTTTTTCTATGTTGTTGAATTTAGTTGAAACAAGTAATGCTGATAACAAAGATTTATTATGGAAGTTTGTTAAAAAATACAAATCAAATATTCATGAAAAAAATTTTCCGATTTTTGATGGACTAGTTGGTTATGCAATTAAGTATTTTAATGACGTTATTAAGGCTCAAAAAAAATATAAAAATCCATCTGAAAATGAAAAATTAGCTCTACAAGCCTTAGTTAAAACTTTAGAACAATGTAATGACCAAATGTCTCCAGAGGATATACAAACATTAATTTATTCAACAGGCAAAGAAAATGGGTATGCAGAAAACTTAAGAGATTGGTTTAAGTTAATTTATGAAGTGGTGTTTGGAGATGAAAATGGACCCAGAATGGGTTTTTTTATAAGTTTTTTCGGTGTTAACGAAACAAAAGAATTGATAATTAGTAAATTGAAATAATGTATTCAAATTTAAGATCTTTAATATTTAAAATAGATCCTGAAAGAGCACATTTTTTAGCAATTCAATCACTCAAACTCAATTTAGTTTCAAATATATTTGATGAAAAAAAAAACGATCCAATTTTAAAAACAAAATTATTTAATCAAGATCTTGATAATCCTATCGGTATTGCTGCAGGTTTTGATAAGAATGCAGAGGTATATAACCCTTTATTTAAGCTGGGTTTTGGATTTGTTGAAGTAGGTACAGTTACTCCATTAAAACAATATGGAAATGAAAAACCAAGAGTATTTAGATTGGTAGAAGATCAAGCATTAATTAATAGGTTAGGTTTTAACAACCACGGATCAGATACAATATTAAACAGAATAAAATTTAATAAAAAACTAGGTGTGCTAGGTGTAAATGTGGGTCCAAACAAAGATACTAATGATAGATTGAATGATTATTTAATTGGATTAGAAAAGTTTTCTGAAGTTGCAGATTATATTACAATCAATATTTCTTCACCAAATACTGAAAATCTAAGAAAATTTCATGATGAGAATAAATTAAAAGAGTTATTAAAATCTATCTCAGAGAAAAAAAAACAATTAAAAACTGAAATTCCTATAGCCGTAAAGATTTCACCAGATATAAATGAAAATCAAATTGACTTAATTTCAGAAATACTTTTAGAAAATGAAATAAGCGCTATAATTATTTCAAATACTTCCGAAGCTTCTCGGGAAACACTTCAAAATATACAGAGACATCAAAAAGGTGGTTTATCTGGAAAACCTATTGAAAAAAAATCAAATCTTTTAATAAGTAAATTCTACAATTTAATTAAAGGTAAAATTAAAATAATTGGAGTAGGTGGTGTTGACTCTGGTAAAGCAGCTTATGACAAGTTTTTATTAGGAGCAGATTATGTTCAGTTGTATACCGGCATGGTATTTCAAGGACCCAATATTGCTGGGATGATTAAAAAAGACCTAAAAGAATTACTGATAAGAGATGGTGTCAAAAATTTCACAGAAATTGTGGGAAATAAAACTGTTTCTTAAATGTATTAAACTTGACGCCTTCAATATCTCCCCTTATATAGGCACTGTTATTATGTCAAAAAAATGCGAACTTACCGGTAAAATTCCTATGAAAGGTCATAATGTTAGTCATGCTAATAACAAGACTAAAAGAAGATTTTTACCTAATCTTAAAAAAGTAAAATTTACAAGTGAGCTTACTGGAAGAAGTTTAAAACTTACTGTAAGCAACTCAGGTGTAAGGTCAGTTGACAAAAAAGGTAGTTTTGATGAATTTTTAAAAACTGTTAAAAATAAAAATTTATCTCCTAGATTAAAAAAGTTAAAAAAAGTAGTTTTAATTAAATCCCCTTTTAAAAAGAAACCTGTAGCTAAATCAGCTTAATGAACAAATTATTTATCACCCTGTCAATAATGATGGGGGTTGTTGTACTATCTTCTAATTATTTAGTTCAGTTCCCAATAAATTATTTTGGATTAAATGAGATTTTAACTTACGGAGCTTTTAGTTACCCAATAGCATTTTTAATAACAGATTTAGCAAATAGGTCGTATGGAAAATTATTAGCAAGGCAAATTGTATATTTGGGCTTTTTAATAGGAATTATGTTCACATTATTATTCTCAACTAATTTTGCAGATTTAATCTCTGTTAGAATTGCAATAGGTTCAGGGGTAGCTTTTATTACTGCTCAGTTGTTAGATATTCAAATTTTTGATCGATTAAGAAAAAAAGAGTGGTTTGTAGCTCCACTTACTTCATCTTTGATTGGATCAACAGTTGACACATTTTTATTTTTCTCAATATCATTTTATGCAACAGGGGTACCTTGGGTTACTTTATCTCTGGGAGATTTAGCGGTAAAAGTTTTAGTTGCTCTAATAATGTTGATACCGTTTAGAATGTTATTGAAAATTATTAAACCAATTAAAGTTTAATATAAAAATTTATAAGACAAGATTTTATAAGCTAGCTTTGCAACAAGAAAATTATAAGAATTAAATCCTTTAATTGGAGACAGTTCATTAATATCTGCACCAACAATTTTCGAGTTTTTAGCTGCAATTCTTATTATATCTAATGTTTCATCCCACAAAAGTCCTCCTGGTTCAGGTGTACCGGTTGCAGGCATAATACTTGAGTCTAGCCCATCTACATCAAATGTAAGATAAACAGTTTTATTTTTAATTAGTTTTTTAAATTTAGACAAATTCCATTTTTTTTTATCTTTCGCCCAAAAAATATTTATTCTTGAAGAATTTTTTTTTAAAAATGGGATTTCACTTTCTGAGATATTTCTTATGCCAAATGAAATTAACGAAACGTTTTTATAATCTAGACACCTTCTAATAGCTGAGGCATGTGAAAATTTTTCTCCATTATAACTTTGACGTAAATCTGCATGAGCATCAAAATGTAACAGGCAAATTTTTTTATATTTTTTAGTAAAAGGAACAATACATCCAGGAGTTATTGAATGCTCTCCACCTAAAGTCATTGGGAAAAGCTTTTTATCTAAAATTTCTTTATTAATATTAGAGATTTTATTCAGTGCTTTTTTGATATTTTTATCAATTTTAAATGGTTTTAAAGTTTTAATACCTATTTTTTTATAAGGTTCGCAATTAAGCTCTTCATCATACAGCTCAACTTGATGAGATGCTTTTATAATTTCTTTAGGTCCATTTTTTGTTCCGCCCCCATAACTGACTGTTTTTTCTAAACCAAATGGAACAATTACAGCTTTTTCTTTAAAGCTAAATTTATTATCAATTCCTAAAAACCCGTTTTTATTTGAGAGATATTTCAATTTTATTCAAAAATTTTAGTAAAGTTTCTTCTTGTTCTATTTTTCCACTCACCCTTATGATAAGCATCACTTGCTATCAATGGTAAAACACTAGTTGCTTCTGCAAACACCATCTGTTCTTTTGTAATATCTACTTTTCCCCATGAACTTGCTTCTTTTAATGTGGAACTACTACAAGCACCGTCTCTACTATCAGCAACAGTAATTTGAACAGCATATTTATGCATGTCTACATCTTTTCCTAATAGTTCAGCACAAATTACAGTATCTTGAATAAAGTTTTTAGGCACACCACCACCAATCATAAATAATCCAGAACCTTTAGATTTGATTTTAATTTCTGTTAGTTCTCTAAATTCTCTAACCGAGTCTATTGTCATATGTTTTTTTGGATTTTGTTCTTGATGCATAACTAGCCCGAATCCTGCACTTGAGTCGGTAAAAGCAGGGCAGAAGATAGGAACATTGTTGTCAAAAGCGGTTTCAATCAAAGAGTCTTTTTTCTTTGAGTTATTCTTTAAATATTTTCCCATTTCATAAATGAACTCTCTTGAAGTATAGCTTCTCGCTTCTAAGTTATTTGCGATTTCACATATGATTTTATCACACATCTGAAGCTCTTCTTCATCTATATAGGTATCGTAAATTCTATCTATATAGTTATTCCTGAGCTCAGTATCATCTTGAAATTGTGAACCTTGGTAATGTTTAAAACCAAGAGCTTCAAAAAAATCCATATCTACTATTGAGGCACCTGTTGCAACGATTGCATCTACCATATTATATTTAACTAAATCTTTATAAATATTCATGCATCCAGCTGCCGAAGTAGAGCCCGCTAAAGTAAGGAAAATTGTACACTCTTTATCTTTAAGCATCTCGTTATAAATATTAGCAGCATTTGCTGTCTCTCTAGAAACAAATGACATTTTTTCCATTGAGGAAATAATTTTTCTACTATCAAAAGAAGTTATATCGATGTGTTGAACAGGATTTTTTAAGAAATCTTTTTTAATGTTATGACCTGGATTTTTTTGACCTGACATTAAGCTACCATGTTAGCTTTGTTAATGTCTTTGTCATACATTGTCATTATTGGGTTATCTTCAACTTCATAAATTTCATTTGAGTAATAACCATTAAACTGAGTTCTAAATGTTAATCCGTATGCCCCAAGTTGACCAAGTTCAATATAATCATTTTCTTTAATATTATTTGGAAGCAAAAAAGGACCTTTCATATAATCCATGCTATCACATGTAGGTCCAAAGAAATCAAAAGCAGTTAATCTTTTTGAAATTATTTTATTAGAATTTTCTTTAATCATTCTAGATGGGAATACAATGTTTGGTGTACCAGCATCAAAAAGAGTACCATAAGTACCATCATTAATATAAAGCTTTTGTTTTTTCCTTAAATTAACCCTTACAATTGTTGAACCACTTTCTGCAACTATAGCTCTACCAGGCTCACAAATAATTTCAGGAAGTTTTTCAAGCTTTAGATTTTCTAAACTCTTATTTATTTCATTAAAATAACTACCTAAAGATTGTGGAATTAAGTCAGGATAGATTGTAGGAAAACCTCCACCTACATTAATGTAATGTGGAATAATTTTTGTCTTTTTAATTATATTTCCAATTTCACTAATTCCTTTCGAATAAGAAATTGGATGCATACATTGTGAACCAACGTGAAAACTTAAACCAATTTTTTTAGCATGTTGTTTTACAAGTCTTAATAAACCTATTGCTTCAGATGTTAAAGCACCAAATTTTTTTGATAAATCAATTTCTGCATGTTCATTTGAAACAGCAACTCTTACAAATAACTCTAAATCTTTAGCATTATTTGTACTTTCAATTATTTTAATCAGTTCATCTTTAGTATCTAATGAAAAAGTTTTTACACCATAATTAAAATAGGCTTCTTTAATACTTTCTCTACTTTTAACAGTATGCATATAAGAGCATTTTGCTGTATTGCTAAAAGTTCTAATATTTTTAATTTCCTCAATTGAAGCAACATCAAATTGCTCAACTCCACTTTCTATGATTGTTTTGATTACCTCAGGGTGCGGATTAGTTTTAACTGCATATAAAATTTTACCTGGAAATTTGTTTAGGAAAAATTTAACAGCAGATTTAATGGAATTCTTTCTAATACAGTAAACTGGTTTTTCAGGTTTCAGCTGATTTACTAATTCCTCAACTGATTTAAATTTTTGCATTTTAAATGCCTCCAAAAAAAATTTAATAAAAAAAAGTCTTTTTAAAAAAAACTTTAATATTTTTTGGCATATAAAGTAAACAGCACTAAAGTAAAGCAAATAATTCAAGCCAGAAATGCGTAAAATTCATATATTGTAATATCTTGTAGAGACCCCATATAAGGGTCATGAAAGAAGAAGCAAAACTAAAGAATCTTAGCGATTTTGAAAATAAGTCATTATTAATCGTGGATGACGATAATCCTTTCCGCGAGCGTTTAGCAAGAGCGATGGAAAAAAAAGGATTTGAGGTTTTTCAAGCTGAGAGTGTGCAAAAGGGGGTTGAATCTGTAAAAACTAAAAAACCTGGTTTTGCTGTTGTAGATTTAAGGCTTGCAGATGGTAATGGACTTGAGGTTGTAAAAGAAATTCAGTCTTCAAATAGTGATAGCAGGATAATCATGTTAACTGGTTATGGAAATATTCCAACGGCAGTAGCTGCAATCAAAGAAGGTGCCATAGATTATTTGGCTAAACCTGCTGATGCAGAAGATGTAGAGAAAGCATTATTGGCAGATCCTTCAAAAAAAGCAGCCCCACCAGAAAACCCGATGTCGGCTGATAGAGTTAAGTGGGAACATATACATAGAGTTTTCGAGTTATGTAATAGGAATGTTTCAGAAACAGCCAGAAGGCTTAAAATGCACAGAAGAACTCTTCAAAGAATTCTTTCTAAAAGATCACCTAGATAAGTTTTTTAATTTTAATTATTTGCTTAGTCAAAAGAGCTAAAAGCATAATCTTAAAAATCTCAGCTAATAGAAAAGGCTTTGCACCTAAAGCAAAAATTGGCTTATCCCATCCAATCAATGTTCCAAGCCAAATTAGACCCAAAATATAGATTGTTGAAGTTGCAATAATTAGCTTAAATAAAACTACGAAAAAATTATCATTAATCTTAATTTTGGAAGCTAAGTAACAAGCTGTTAAAAAACCAATTAAGTAACCCATAGTTGGTCCTGTAAAGTAAACTAAACCAACACCTTTTTCAGGTGAATTTGAAAATACAGGAAGACCTGCAATTCCTTCAATTAAATACAGACCAATTGTAGCCAGTGCAATTTTATGCCCTAAACTTATTCCTAAAAACAACACAACAAATGTTTGCATAGTCATAGGAACCGGATAGAAAGGAATTTTGATCTTTGCCGATATAGTTAGTGCTATTGAACCAAGAACAATAACAACCAGAGATTTAAATAGTTTAGCTTGCGTGAGATTTTTTGTTAATTCCATTGTTAAATAATACTCAAAATATAAAAAATAATCTACTTATAATTGTTATAATAATTGAAAGTAAATTTTTTATATACAGAATATGTTATCATTATAATATTTAATTATACTTCATGAATAAAATTCAAAAAACAGATCATTTTTATTTGATTGATGGTTCTGGTTATATTTTTAGAGCTTATTATGCTTTGCCTCCATTGACTAGAAAAAGTGATGGACTTCCAACAGGTGCTGTAAGTGGTTTTTGCAGTATGTTATTTAAATTATTAGAGGACTCTAAATCTGATCAAAACTTGCAAAAACCAACACATTTTGCAGTAATATTTGATTCAGCAAGAAAAACTTTTAGAAATGAAATTTATAGTGATTACAAAGCTAATAGGTCGGAGGCACCTGATGATTTGGCCCCTCAATTTGAATATATAAGAAAATCAGTCCTAGCATTCAATTTACCATCTGTAGATCTTCCTAATTATGAAGCAGATGATTTAATAGCCACATATGTTGATCAAATACTTAAAAAAGGTGCAAAGGTTACAATCGTCTCTTCAGATAAAGATTTAATGCAGCTTTACAAAAAAGGGGTTCGAATTTTTGACCCCATGAAAAACAAATTTATAAATGAGGATGATGTTGTAAAAAAATTTGGAGTAGATGCCTCAAAAGTCATTGATGTGCAATCCTTAGCAGGAGATAGTAGTGATAATGTTCCTGGTGTTCCAGGGATAGGCGTTAAGACAGCTGCAGAGCTAATTAAAAAATATGGAACTTTAGAAAATTTATTAAAATCTGCTCATGAGATTAAGCAAAATAAAAGAAGAGAAACATTAATAGAGAACAAGGATAAAGCATTAATAAGTAAAAAACTTGTAACTTTAGATCATAACTCTCCTGTTAATAGAGAGTTAAGTGAATTTAAGTTGCAAAATATAGATAAAGATAAATTATATAAATTTTTAAGAGAAATGGAGTTTAATAGGTTGTTAAGTTCAGCGATTTCTGCTTATGGAGAACCTGAACTAGAAAGTAACAAGATTGAAACTCAAAATCTAGAAAAACAACAAACGGTAAATAATAAAAATTATTACTTAATTAACAGCTTAGACGAAATTGATAAATGGATAGAGGAGGCAGAAGAAGTTGGTGAAGTTGCTGTAGATACGGAAACCACATCATTAGATCCTCACCAAGCAGATCTAGTGGGTATTTCTCTTTGCTCTAAAGTTGGAAAAGCATGTTACATACCAGTTGGTCACAAGTCACCCAAGTGTCTTAGAAAAGATTTGGTAATTAAAAAATTAAAAAAAATATTAGAAGACCCTAGTATAAAAAAAATAGGCCAAAATATAAAATTTGATTTTATCGTACTTTATAAGTGTGGAATAACGCTTTCATCAATGGAAGATACAATGCTGATGTCTTATGTCTTAGATGCAGGAAAAAATAGACATAATATGGATACTTTATCAGAAATTCATTTAGGACATAAAACTATTTCTTTTAAAGACATGGTAGGCACAGGCAAGAAAGAAATTAATTTTAGCGAAGTAGAATTAGATAAAGCAAAAGATTACGCTGCTGAAGATGCCGATGTTACTTTTAGATTATACAAGAAATTTATCAAAATTTTAAAATCTGAAAAAATGATAAATATCTATGAAATTTTTGAAAAGCCATTAATTAAAATTCTTGCATTTATGGAAATTGAGGGAGTTGAAATTGATAGTAAGTTTTTAAAATCTCTTTCATCTAAATTTGAAAAAAAAATCCAAAAACTTGAAAAAGAAGTATTTAAAATTTCTAAAAAAGAGTTCAATATCGCATCCCCAAAGCAATTAGGTGAAATAATTTATAATGACTTGAAAATAGCTGGATTAAAGAAAACTAAAAAAGGAAGTTTTGCAACAAGTGCAAGTGTTTTAGAGGATTTAGCCTTTAAAGGTCATGAGTTTCCAAAATTAATTTTAGACTGGAGGCAAGTTTCAAAATTAAAAAATACTTATTCAGATGCTTTACCCGAACATTTAAACCCAAATACCAAAAGAGTTCATACTTCGTTTTTGCTGGCTGCTACAACGACCGGAAGACTAGCATCAAGTGATCCCAACTTACAAAACATACCAATCAAATCAGAAGATGGAAAAGATATAAGAAAAGCTTTTAAAGCAAAAAAAGATCATTTACTTATTTCTGCAGATTATAATCAAATTGAGATGAGAATTTTAGCAGATCTGGCAGATGTAAAAGAACTAAAAAAAGCTTTTAAAAATAAAGAAGATATACACTCTTTAACAGCTAGCCAAATATTTAATATTGATATTAAAAAAGTTAATCAAGACCACAGACGAAAGGCTAAGGCTATTAATTTTGGAATTATTTATGGAATTTCGCAATATGGATTAGCTAAACAAATAAATGTTTCTAATTACGAAGCTGAGGAATTTTTAAATTCATATTTTGCAAAGTTTCCAGAAATTAAGGTTTATATGGATAATACAATAAAATTTTGTAGGAAAAGCGGATATGTTAATAATATTTTTGGAAGAAGATCTCATTTTAATGGAATTAATGACAAAAACTTTAATGTAAGAAATTTTCAGGAGCGTGCCGCAATTAATGCTCCCATCCAAGGTTCTGCTTCTGAAGTAATGAGATTAGCTATGATAAGACTAGATAAGAAATTATCAGAGGAAAAAAATTCTAATTCAAAAATGCTCTTGCAAATTCATGATGAATTAATTTTTGAAATTCCAAAAAAAGATGAAAAAGTAATGATTAAATTAATTGAGAAAGAAATGACCAGTGTAGCTCAGAGTGATTATCATTCTTTTTCAACTCCTTTAACAGTTGATATTAATGTTGGAGATAATTGGGGTTTGTTACATTAATTTATAACATTGCCCAAATTAGGACAATTTAGTATTTTTAAACTACTTTATGCAAAAACAAACTATAGCTCTAATTGATGATGATAGAAATATTTTAACAAGCTTAAGTATCGCATTAGAAAAAGAGGGTTTTAAAGTTCAAACATACATTGATGGTGAAAGCGCATTAATCGGTTTAACCAGAATGCCACCTGACTTAGCAGTTATAGATATAAAGATGCCTAAGATGGATGGAGAAGAATTACTAAAAAAACTTAGAAAAAAAACTTCCTTACCAGTAATTTTTTTAACATCTAAAGATGATGAAATTGATGAATTGTTAGGTTTAAAGCTGGGCGCAGATGATTTTGTAAAAAAATCAGGAGGTTTTTCAATAAAAGTTTTGATTGAAAGAATTAGAGTGCAGTTAAGAAAAAAAGATTCAAATAATATCCTAGAGGAAAATAAAAGCCTGATATCTCATGGAAGATTAAAATTAGATCCATCACAACTTGAGTGTGAATGGAATGGAAAACAGTTGCCTGATAAATTGACGACAACTGAGTTTTTAATCGTTAAAGAATTAGCAAAGAGGCCTGGTATAATTAAAGAAAGAGCTCAGCTTATGGATATAGCTTACCGAGAAGATACAGATATTGAGGATAGAACTATTGATAGTCACGTAAAACGAATTAGAAAAAAATTTAAAAAAGTAGATCCTGATTTTTCAGCTATTGAAACTAGGTATGGTAGTGGATATAGATGGAATGTTAGCTAATGTTTAGTAAATACTTAAAAACTCTTTCTATATTAAAGAAATTTTTATTTATAAATTTTGTAATTTTTACAATTATTGGACTCTTTACATTCATATATTTAAAAAATATTCAGCCAAGTTTAATAAAAAAAAAATCTCAAAATCACACAAATATTATTAACAACACTATTGATAATATTTTAAGGCTAGATGTAAAATTCCAATCTGATGATATTAGAAGATTTTTATTTTCTACAAGGTTTATTTTTCAAAATTTAGATAGAGTAATATTTTTTGATGATCAACTTAACCTTATCGGTGATACTGATACTTTAGATCTTGATCCAAGATCATTCTCTACAAGACTTGATAAAATTGAATTTGAAAGTTTAGATAATGAGGAAATAGAAAAAACTGTTGATGAAAAAAATATAAAAATTGATGAAAAAAAACCTGTTTCATTCAAAGATATATTAAAAAATTATTCTAGTTCTGAAAATTTAGGAGTTCCTTACACATTTACACAAGAAGATTTTAATCAATTTAATGTAATAACAATTAAGAATGTTACAAAGAATGAAATTAATCTTGGTTATGTAGCTATTACAGAAAATGCCAATGAAATAAAGACAGCGATAGATGAGAGAAAAGCTTTTGTAATAAGAACAGCTATATCTGTAGGATTTGTAATATTAATTTTTTCTTTTGTTTTAAGCAGATATTTTATCAAACCAATACAAAATCTCGTTGGATATACAATTCGTATCAAAGAAAAAAGTCAAGTTAAACCAGGTATTGAAAATTTAAAAAAAAGAAATGATGAATTAGGACTTTTATCTAATTCTTTAGAGGATATGACAAATGAGCTTCAAAATAGAGTTACACATGCAGAAAACTTTTCGACTGATTTGGTTCATGAGATTAGAAATCCATTAGCCTCTTTAAAAAGTGCATCAGAAATTTTACAAGACACAAATGATAGCGAACAAAGAGATAGATTATTGAATATACTTAGTCATGACGTTCAAAGAATAGAAAGATTAATTACCGATTATTCTCAAATGTTAAAGGATGAAGTTGCTTTAAGTAAAGAAAAAATGAAAAAAATTGATATTGAACCTATTATTCAATCTGTTGTTGATGATTATAATAATATTCATCAAGTGAAAAAAGGAATTAAAATTAAATACAAAAATGATGGAAAAGATAAATATTTAATAAATGGTATAGAAAACAGAATTGAACAAATTATTGCAAATTTATTAGATAATTCAATATCATTTAGTAAAGACGGCGCTAATGTTTTTGTTGATGTTTCTGTTAATGAAAAAAATCAAATATCAATCAAAATTATTGATGAAGGACAAGGATTTAAAGAAAAAGATACGTCAAGAATATTTAAAAGATTTTATAGTAATAGACCTGAAAAATTTGGAGAACATTCAGGCTTAGGTTTAAATATAGTAAAAAACTTGGTTGAACTACACGATGGTGAAATTGTAGCATCTAATCGTATTGATAAAGAAGGAGCAATGATAGAGATAAGATTTCGCAATGTTTAATCATTTCTTGATAAATAAATACTTAGCTGTATAAAACTTGCCATGGAAGATTATAAAGTAAAAGACATTACTCAAGCTGAATTTGGTAGAAAAGAAATATCAATAGCTGAGAGTGAAATGCCTGGTTTAATGGCTTTAAGAGAAGAGTATTCTAAAGAAAAACCATTAAAGGGTGCAAGAATTATAGGATGTCTTCATATGACAATACAAACGGCTGTACTAATCGAAACCTTAGTTGCATTAGGTGCTGAAGTTCGTTGGTCTTCTTGTAATATTTTTTCAACTCAAGATCATGCAGCTGCTGCAATTGCAAAGGCTGGGATCCCTGTTTATGCCTGGAAAGGTGAAACTGAAGAGGAATATTTATGGTGCATTAAACAAACTATAGTTGGAAAACCTGACTGGAAGCCTAACATGTTATTAGATGATGGTGGTGATTTAACAGCTATCATGCACAATGAATATCAGGATTTAATGAAAGATATTAAGGGCGTTTCAGAAGAGACTACTACTGGTATTAAAGCACTTAATAAAATGGAAAAAGATAAATCGCTTTTAGTTCCAGCAATAAACGTTAATGACTCTGTCACAAAATCAAAATTTGATAATTTATATGGATGTAGAGAAAGCTTAGTGGACGGGATAAGAAGAGCTACTGATGTAATGATGTCTGGAAAAATTGCTATTGTTGCTGGTTTTGGAGATGTTGGAAAAGGAAGTGCTGCATCTTTAAGGCAAAGTGGTGCTAGAGTCTTAGTTACAGAAGCAGATCCGATTTGTGCTCTCCAAGCTGCAATGGAAGGTTATGAAGTAGTATTAATGGAGGAAGCTATAAGTAGAGCTGATATCGTTGTAACAGCAACAGGTAACAAAGACATTGTTACTGCAGATCATATGAGAGATATGAAGGATAGAGCCATCTTATGTAATATTGGTCACTTTGATAATGAAATACAAGTTGAAGCTCTAAAAAATTATAAGTGGACTGAAGTAAAACCTCAAGTCCATGAAATTGAGCTGCCTAGTGGTAAAAGAATTATTCTTTTAGCCGAAGGAAGATTAGTTAATCTTGGTTGTGCAACAGGACATCCAAGTTTTGTAATGAGTGCATCATTTACTAATCAAGTAATTGCTCAAATAGAACTTTGGCACAATCATAAAAATTATGAAAATAAAGTTTACGTACTTCCAAAACATTTAGATGAAAAAGTAGCAACTCTGCATTTAAAAAAGGTTGGAGCAAAACTAACAAAATTATCAAAAGAGCAAGCAGATTATATAAGCGTTGGAACAGAAGGTCCTTTCAAACCAGATGCCTATCGCTATTAAAGATAGCACGATCGATATCACTTCAGAGAAGTTAACCAAAGAATTAGCTAAAGAATTTACAAAATATCTTAAAGGTGGTGAGTTTGTATTTTTATATGGAGAGATGGGCGTTGGTAAAACAACCTTTGTTAAATATTTTATAAATGAGTATCAAAAAAAAAATAATTTAACACCAACAGAAATTACAAGTCCTACTTTTAGTTTATTAAATGAGTATCAGGTGAAAGATATAAGAATAAAACATTATGATTTATTTAGAATTAATAGGAAAGAAGATATCAACAATTTAGATATTTTTGAAAAAGATAATAAAATAATAACACTTATAGAATGGCCACAATTGATTACTTATAAACAAGATATAAAATTTATAACTTTAACATTTAATTATTTAAATCAATTAAATGATAGGACTGTAGATATAAAAATTTAAATTAAAACTTATTTTGATGAAAAGCTTAGCAAAATTGAAAAAAATAAAAGGTGACGCGTCTTTTAGAGAATTTTATAGAAACAGAAAAAATAAATCAATTATTGTGGTATCCAAGAAAGAAAAGTTAAAAAATCTTTTAATTTACGATGCGATAAATAAAATTTTAATTAAAAATAGAATTTTAGCACCAATTCTATTAAGTGAAAATTACATTAATAATTATATAGAAATAAATGACTTCGGAGATCAAACTTTGTTTCAAATATTAAAAATTAAAAAGAACAATAAATATGTCATTTCCAAATAAATCGGGAATTTCAAAACTTCTATTTGGTATAACGTAATGCAGTATCTCAAGTAGTATTGATAAAAATAATAAATAAAAAGTAATAAATATAAATTGAGACGATTTATTAAATGTTAAATAACCAATAACAGAAAACAGAACAAACGCATACAAGTGATTAGTCGAAATTATAAAATCTGCAGTTATTTGTGGTTGTAATTTGCAATCATCATAAAGAAAACAACCAAGCAAACTACCAGGATATAAATATAAAAGTATCAGAAAAAAATTGAATAAATAAAAAATAAATTTATATTTCGAAAAAAAATTAATCATTAATAATATAGTTTTATTTATCAAATTGATCTAAAAGATAAACAAATGAGTTATTTAATTTTAGTTAGACATGGTCAAAGTGTCTGGAATCTTGAAAAAAAATTTACTGGATGGGTGGATGTAGATTTAACAGAAAATGGAGAATCAGAAGCAAAAAAAGCTGGCCAACTAATAAAACAAGAAAATATTAAAATTGATCTTTATTATTCATCCTTTCAATTAAGAGCGAAAAACACTCTAAAAATAATACAAGAAGAATTACAAGATTTTAAAGAAGTAAAAAATGCATGGGAATTAAACGAAAGACATTATGGTGCTCTGACTGGATTAAATAAAGATGAAATGAAAATAAAACTTGGGGAAGAAAAAGTTCATCAGTTTAGACGTTCTTGGGATCTTAGACCTGAACCTTTAGATAAAAAAAATCCATATCATCCATTAAATATTGAAACTTACAAAGAAATTCCATTAGAAAAAATTCCTGACACTGAGTCGCTAAAAGATACATATGAAAGAGTAATAAAATTTTATAGTAAAGAGATAGAACATAAAATAAGTGAAAATATTCTCATTTCTGCTCATGGAAACTCTATTAGGGCTCTCTGCAAACATTTGTTCAATTTAGATGACAATGAGATCTCTAAACTTGAAATTCCAACAGGAAACCCACTTTTAATTGAATTAGAAAACAGCAAAATTTCTAATTGCAAATATCTTGATCAGGAAAGAGCTAAAGATCTTTTAGTTTTTTAAAAATATCCAGATCAGTTAAATGATAAAAGTCTTTTTGGCTTTCATAACCAAATAACTTTTTTTGATCTAATAAATTAT
>CACGHF010000013.1 GCA_902572775.1 uncultured Pelagibacteraceae bacterium | reverse complement strand
GTTATCTCATTAAATGATATTAAGGGTGATAATGGAACTTTAGTGATGTTTATTTGTAATCATTGTCCATATGTAAAAGCAGTCACAAAAGAAATTGTTGAAGATTGTAATGAGTTAAAAAAAATTGGTATCAACTCTGTTGCCATCTGCTCAAATGACTTTGTTAATTATCCAGACGACTCATTTGATAACATGATCAAGTTTTCAAATCAGAATCATTTCAATTTTCCTTACTTACATGATGAAACTCAAGAAATTGCTAAAGCATATGATGCTGTATGTACTCCAGATTTCTTTGGCTACAATAAAAATCTAGAACTTCAATACAGAGGACGATTAAGAGAACTTAAAAAGTTTATTCCAGTTAAAGACGGAGAAAGTGATCTGCTAACAGCTATGAGACAAATAGCTGAAACTGGAAAAGGTCCTGAAGATCAAATACCGAGCGCAGGCTGTGGTATTAAATGGAAGTATGATTAATGTATCTAATTATAACTAGATCATTCCCACCTGAGCTTGGTGGTATGCAAAATCTAATGTGGGGCCTTTCTAGAGAACTGTCTAAAAACTTTATGATAAAAGTTTTTGCAGATCATATAGAAGATCATAAAGAATTTGATGAGCAAGCCTCTTTTTCGATCGAAAGAGTTGGAGGAATTAAATTGCTTAGAAAATATAGAAAAGCACAATTAATTAATGAATATATCAAAGAAAATAAAATTGATGGTGTTATTGCTGATCATTGGAAAAGTTTAGAACTTATTAAAACTTCTAAGAAAAAATACTGTTTAATTCATAGTAAAGAAATCAACCATCCTAAAGGGTCTAGTCAAAATAAAAGAGTAGTTAGTATTTTAAATAATGTTGAAAAAGTTATAGCAAATTCTCAGTTTACAAAAAATCTAGCAATAGAACTTGGTGTTAATGAAAATAAAGTAATTGTAATAAATCCAGGTGTGGATCCTGCTGAAAAATTAAATAAAAAAACTCTAGATAAAGTTGAAAGTATACTTAAAGTTAAATATCCAAGACTAATTACAGTTTCAAGATTTGATAAACGTAAAAATCATGAAAAAATAGTTATGGCTTTGAGAAATTTGAAACAAATATATCCTGACATTGTTTACATTTGTGTTGGATATGGAGAAGAAGAACAAAATATTAAAAAGCTAGTAAAAGAGTTAGATCTTGAAGCACAAGTTATGTTTTTTAAAGATATTAGTAGTGATCTAAAAAATGCTTTGGTTGCAAAATCAAATATTTTTGTGATGCCATCCATAATATATAAAAAATCAGTTGAAGGTTTTGGTATTGCGTATATTGAAGCTGCACAGTACGGTGTTCCATCCATTGGAGGCAAAGATGGTGGTGCCGCAGATGCAATTAATCATGAAAAAACTGGTTTAATATGTGATGGAAATAGTCTCGATGATATTTATTCTTCTATTAACTCACTGTTGGAAAATAAAAAATATATAGAGCTTGGGAAAAATGCAAAAGAATTTGTTAATAAATTTCAATGGTCAAAAATAATTGAAGAATACAAAAAGATACTAAATTGATTTCAAATAATAAATTAGCAATTTTTTTAATTATAATTTCAGTTTTTTGCGGAACATTAATGCTAACTTTTTTAAAATTAGCACAAGAAGAAGTTAATGTTTATGTTGCAGGTTTTTTTAGATTTTTATTTGGTTTCCTGATTATTTTTCCCTATATTCTAAAATCTAAATTTACAGTTTTTAAAACAAATCATCATAAAAAACATTTTCTTAGAGCGGTTTTAAACTTGCCTTCAATGTTATTATATTTCTCAGCCTTAGTAATGATGCCAATTGAAAAAGCTACAGCTATATCTTTTGTGGTTCCTTTCATAGTAACTATTTTGGCAGTTTTATTTCTAGGAGAAAAAATTTACATATACAGGAGTTTTGCACTGGTTTTAGGATTTATAGGAATGTTAATAATTTTAAGACCGGGAATAATTGATATCTCTCTTGGAGTTTATATGGCACTGGCATCGTCTTTTATGTGGTCAATAGTGATTATAATTACAAAAACTATCGCAAAAGATGATAGTTCGATTACGATTTTATCTTATGGATACACGTATATGACAATTTTTAGTTTTATTATTGCATTATTTTATTGGCAAACACCTAGTTTACAAACTTTGATTTATTTATTTTTTGCAGGTCTATCTGGTACATTGTTACATCTATGTATTAATCATGCTTACAAACTAGTAGATGTGAGTATGACACAACCATATTCTTTTTTAAGTTTGGTCTTCGCTTCTTTAATTGGCTATTATGTTTTTAGTGAAAAACCTGATCTCTTCACCTGGATTGGTGCAAGTGTCATATTTTTAGGAGTTTTCATTATGTCTTATCGTGAAATGAAGCTTGATAAAGAAATCATTAGAAAACGAATAGATATTAAATCTTAATTTTTCTTCTTAAAAGTTTTATAGATATGCCAAACTACAATTAAAATTGTAGTAGCTAAGATACATGCCGTTAAAGTTCTGTCCCACAAAAATTCCCAAGACCCATTACTTAATAATAAAGATCGTCTCAAGTTTTCTTCCATCAATCCACCTAAAACAAAAGCTAATATCAAAGGTGGCATCGGGAAATCATATAATCTTAAAAAAGTTGCTACTACAGCTATCCCAATCATTAAATAAATATCAAAATTATTAAATGACATTACGTAAATCCCAGTAACAGAGAAAAATAAAATTAAAGGAATTAAATAATTTTTAGGAACAGCAAGAATTCTAGCTATATAAGGAATGAGTGGTAAGTTTAATATAAGAAGAATTACCATTCCAATATACATAGACATAATTATTGACCAAAAAATCTCTGGATTAGTCATGTAAAGTCTAGGACCAGGCTGAACACCAAATCCTAAAAGTGCACCTAGCATTACGGCTGTAGTTCCACTTCCAGGAATTCCCAAAGTAAGCATTGGCACAAAAGAACCTGAGCAAGCTGCATTATTTGCAGTTTCTGGTGCAGATAAACCATTTACACTTCCTTTACCAAATTTTTCTTTTTCTTTATCACTAACTACGTTTCTTTCCATTCCATAAGCTAAAAATGATGCAATTGTTGCACCAGCTCCAGGTAAAACACCAATTAAAAAACCAATTACTGATGATCTTGGAATTGTTTTATACATTTTAGTTCGTTCTTCTTTATTAATTTTAATCGAGCCTAATTCAGTTAAAGAAACTTGTTTAGCAGCACTAGTTGGATCGTTTCTCTTTAAAATAATTGTTAAAGCCTCGCTCATCGCAAAAGTTGCCATCACAACTAACACGAAACTGATCCCGTCAGTCAAATTCATATTGTTAAATGTATATCTTGTGATATCGGACAAACTGTCCTGACCAACTGAAGCTAACATCAATCCTAAAACAACCATCATCATTGCTTTTAAAAATTGACCTTTAGATGAAAAAGCAGCAATGGCAGTTAAACCTAAAATCATTAAAGCAAAATAATCAGGAGATCTAAAAGATAAGCTTACTTTAGATAAGCTTGGTGCCATGAATAACAAATAAATTGCAGATAATGTACCACCTGCAAATGAGCTCCAAGCTGCTATGGCTAAAGCTTTTCCAGCTTTACCTTGTTGAGCCATTGGATAACCATCAAATGAAGTTGCAACTGTTCCTGGAACACCGGGGGCATTTAATAATATTGAAGAAGTTGATCCACCAAATACTGCTCCATAATAAACTCCAGCCATTAAAATTAATCCAGTTGCAGGTTCAAAACCATATGTAATAGGTATCATTAAAGCAATTGCAGTCATTGGACCAAGACCAGGAAGCATTCCAATGATTGTTCCAAAAAAACAACCAACCATAACCATTAATATATTTTGGAGTGTAAGTGCTGTTGTTAATCCAATTAGTATTCCTTCAATCATCCCATGATCCCTATTGATTGTAAGAATGGATCTCTTAAATAAATATCAAGAATACCATGAAGCAAATACATAAAGGCAGCTACAAATGGAAATGATAATAAAAACATTAAAACCCATCTTCGTTCTCCTAAAAAATAATAAGAAGCAAATAAAAATAATGAAGTGGTTAAAAAATAACCAACTTTTAAAATTGTAGCTCCATAAATAATTGCAATTAATATAAGTATACCTGTTTTTTTATACTCTAAATTTTTATGCTCTACTTTAATTGTATTTGGGTCTGGTAAAATGAGTTTTAATCCAGAAAAAAATAATCCTGCATATCCTAAATAAATTGGAAATGTTCTAGCATTAAATGGAGCATTTTCATCAAATGTAAAAACTTGAATTTGATAAGCTAAATATAAATAGAATGCAGAAAAAACAAAAAAGAGCAGTGATATAATTTTTGTAGTATTTATATTCACTGCTCTAATTTTAATTTCTAACCAAAGGTTAGATAACTCCTAGTTTTTTCATAAGAGCTGTCATTTCTTCAGTTTGCTTTTCTAAGAAAGATACAAACTTACCTTCAGGATTATAAATATTAACCCATGCATTTCTTGCTCTTACTGTTTCCCATTCAGGAGTTTTTTGTACATCGCCAAGCATTTTTGCAATTGCTGCTTTATCAGCATTGCTCATACCTGGAGGGCCAAAGAATCCTCTCCAGTTAACGAATTGTACATCATAACCCTGTTCTTTAAGAGTTGGTGCATCTGGTGCATCAGAAACTCTTGAAGGAGCAGTAATACCAATAATTCTCACTTGGTCTCTTGCACCCATCAATTCACCTAAACCAGTTGAAATGATTTGAGTTTCTCCAGATAAAAGTCCAGCTAAAGCTTTTCCACCAGCATCATAAGGAATATATGCAACAGCATTTGGATCTGCACCAGCAGCTTGGAATGCTAAAGCACCAATTAAATGGTCCATACTTCCTCTTACTGATCCACCAGCCATTTTGATTGAGCTTGGATTTTTTTTGTATGCATCAACTACATCTTTAAAGTTTTTGTAAGGTGAGTTTTTTGCAACTGCAATAGCACCGTAGTCACCAATTACACCAGCAATTGGCACAACATCTTTATAAGACAAAGTTCCGCTACCTTTTACATAACCTTCGTGTCTAGTAATTGATCTTAGTACTAATGGTGTAGATTGAACTAAAACTGTGTTAGCAGGTTTAGTATTAATCATGTAAGCAAGTGCTTTACCACCACCACCACCTGACATATTTTCAAATGATGCACTTTTTAACATACCAGCTTTTGTTAAAGCCTCTCCAGTACCTCTAGCAGTTCCATCCCAACCACCACCAGCACCACCACCAATTACAAAGTGCAATTTGTCAATTGCTACTGAGTTTGTAGTTGTTGCTGAGAATAATAGGATTGCTGAGAATAATACTGAAACTATTTTTTTTAAGTTTTTCATTATTGTTCCTCTCTCTGTTAATAATAATTGGATTTAATTTATTTTATTAACTACTGTCTAAACAATTAATTAGTATTGTTCTATTTAATAGAACATGTTATTCTACTTAATAGAACTGTATGAAATCAAACAAAAATGCTATTGGTGTTGAAGCTGTAAATAAAGCTTTAGAAATATTAAATTGTTTTACAGAAAAAAATGAGGCTCTTACTGTTACAAAGATAGCTAAAATAACTGGAGATCATAAAAGCAGAATTTCAAGAATTTCAAAATCACTTGAAAACTTTGGCTATATTAGAAAAATAAAAAGCGGAGAATTTAAAATAGGACACTCTATACCTAGATTGTATGAAATTTACGAAAGTAGTTTTAATTTAAAAAATTCAATAAAAACAGAATTAGATTTCATCTCATCAAAAACAAAAGAAACAGCAAGTTTTTTTGTAAGACAAAATGATGTAAGGGTTTGTATTCAATCTAGTGCTCCTAGTAAATCGATTAGACACTTAGAACAAATAGGAGGTAAAAAACCATTGAATAAAGGATCAAGTGGTCATGTTTTATCAGCCTATAATAATTTAGAAATTAATGACAAAGATAAAGTTTTAAAAAATGGTTACGCTATGACTTTTGGTGAAAGAGATCCTGAAATGGCATCTGTGTCAGTTCCAATCTTTAGAAAAAAAAAACAAATTCTTGGAGCGTTAACTATTGCAGGACATATTTCTAACTTTAACAAAAAAAAACTGTATCAGTTTCTTGAATGTACTTAGGTCTTCTAGAGTAAAAATTGAAAAGAATTTAATTAAAACCCAATAATGTTAAAACAAATCAGTCAAATTTTCACAATAAAATTTATTTCTGTTTTAATAATTTCTTTTCCTAGCGCAATTATTGCCGACTATTTTAATATTCCTCTAGCTTGGTTTTTGGGACCTATGATTGTTACTTCAATTGCAGCTTTATCAGGTCTAAAAATCATTATGCCAAAAATTGTATTAAGTTTTATCTTGATAATTTTAGGTTTGCATATTGGAAATTACATAGACCAAAATCTGTTTAATCAAATGCTTGATTGGATTTGGACTTCATTAATTATGTTAATCTACATAATAATTTGTATTTTAGTTGTCGCTAAATACCTCCAAAAATTTGCAAATTATGAAGAAAAAGCTTCAATATTTTCAGCAGCACCTGGTGCACTGGGTCCTTTAATGATTTTAGCAGAAAATGAAAAAACAGATTTATCTCAAGTTGCAACTTCTCACTTAATTAGATTAATTATCATAATAACTGTCATTCCATTTATTATAGTTAATAATACTGACAACAGTATTTTGTTAAATGATGACTTCAATTATTTGGCTCAAAATCATTTTAATTTAATTTTACTTATTATTGCTTCTTTCTTTTTTATATTTGTTTTTGATAAAATTAGAATACCTGCAGCTTTACTATCTGGAACATTATTTGCGAGTGGTTTATTACAAATTACAGATATAGCCTCATATAAATTACCAGATGAAACGGTAAATTTTTGTCTGCTAATTCTTGGCTCTTCAGTTGGTTGTAGATTTGCTGAAAAAACTGTTAAAGAGATAGCTAATAATTCTCTTCATAGTATTGTGGCTACTTCTATTTTGGTTGTACTGGGTTTGGTTGCAGCTTATGTTGCAACATTCTTTGTTGAGACTAATATTTTAACTTTAATACTATCCTTTAGCCCTGGTGGAATTTATGAAGTAGCAGTTATAGCAATTGCTTTTGATTTAGATCCAGACTTTGTCGCTTTTCACCATATAATAAGATTACTTTTTATACTTTTTATAGTTCCTTTATTTTTAAAAGTATTAGAAAAAATTAAGAAATAATCTCAGAAAGTCTTTCAAAAACTTTTTCAGCTGTCAGTTTAGATAATTCAGGAGCTTGTATCGCTTTAAAATTTTCTCTTTCAATACTTACTTTAAAAGGTGTTGTATGAGATCCAAATAAAACAATTCCTTTTGAACCTAAATGAGTTGTCATGTGTGCTGGTCCAGTATCATTTGCAACAACAAATGAGCTATCTTTAATTAATGTTGCTAACTGAGAAATATCTAGAGCCTTGCCATTATCTAAAACACAAAGTGCATTAATATTTGATGCATCTTTAATTTCACTTGGCCCAGGTGCAATTACTACTTTAAATTTGTTTTCTGATTTTTCATTAATCATAGAAATTAACTCATTATAATAAGGCCATTTCTTTGAAGGTAAATGAGGAGAACAAAAAGGAAAAAGAAGAATATATTTATCTAATTGATGCTGATTTTTTATTTGAGATATGTCTGTTGTGCTCCATGAAAAATCAGGTTTTAAAGTATGATTTGTGTTGATGCCTGAATATTTTAACTGATGATCAAATCTTGAAAGAACAGAATCTTTATCAAAATCTTCTTTTGTAGTTCCTTCAGGTAAAGTAGTTTCTGTAGAAGACCAAATATCTTTTTTTTCTTTTGGAAATAAAATTTTTTTATAAAAGGCTGTTCTACTTGAATTTTGTAGATCGTAAACTTTAGAAAAATTATATTTTTTTATATTTTTCATTAATGAATATAAATAAATCAGGTTTAGTCTTGATAATCGCTTATCTAAAATAACATCAGAAATATGTGGATTTTTTTTAAATAAATCAAAATACGGTTTAGTTGTTAGTAAATAAATTTCATCTCCTTTATGATTCTCAGAAATATCTTGAATTGCACCACAAGCTTGAACTATATCACCTAAAGATCCATGTTTAATGATTAAAATATTAGACATATTTTTAACAATTTAACATAGTATAAAATTTAATGAATAAAATTATAGTAGAAGTATCTGTAGGCGAACTTTTAGACAAAATTTCAATATTAGAAATTAAAAAAGAAAAAATTAAAGATCCTGAAAAACTAAAATTCATATCGAATGAACATTCGATTCTCAAAGATCAGTTAAAAAAAAATGTTAAATCTGACGATAAACTAAATAAACTTTTTCAAGATTTAAAGGAAATTAATGCGAAGTTGTGGCTTATAGAGGATGACAAAAGAGATTGTGAAAAAAATAAAGACTTTGGAGATAAATTTATAAAATTATCTAGAGATGTTCATTTTTTGAATGATGATCGTGCAAAAATTAAATTGGAAATTAATAACCACACTGGATCAAGTATTAAAGAAATTAAAGAATATACTAGCTACTAAAAACTTTAGGAAACCAATCATCTCTCATCAAATCTCCCGTTTTTAAATTAATTCCATCAAATGGAGGTGAGGTTGGCCCTCCTCTATCAATATACTTAATATCATCTCCTATAAATCGCATCGAAAATGCTCTTCGGGATTTAGGAGTATTGTTTCCTGTTGAACCATGTACGGTTTTAAAATTAAACAAAACGGCATCACCTAAACTTAGTTCTGGAATTAAAATATTTTTTTCAAATTCTTTTAATGGTGGTAAATCCATGAAAGAACTATCATCATCATACCAAGATTGGTTATTTGACCATTTAGTAGGTCTAATTAACTTTGACCATTTGTGAGAACCTAAAATTAATTTAAGATTATTTTTCTGATCAACTTCATCTAATGGAATCCAAAAACTTCCAGTATCATTACCATCAACACAGTAATACGGCATATCTTGATGCCAAGGTGTTTCTTTGTGAGTACCTGGATCCTTTATGAAAATATGTTCATGAAAAATTTTGGTAGATTTAGAATTTGTTGCTTCCGCAACTATTTGAGCTCCATGTGAATTATATAAGCAATCTTTAAATTCTTCTATTCTTTGCCAGTTGCAATAATCCTCAAAAAATCTTCCATTGTTATCAGTTACATTTTCTCTTCCGTGCTTACTTGGATTATCTAAAACTTTTTGAAATCCTTTTCTAAGGGGCTCAATCCAATCTTTAAATAAATCTTTAATTATTATCACACCATCATTTTGATACTCTTTAATTTGTCTATCAGATAAAAACATTTTTATTGTTGAAAGCTGTACTTTTTCTCTAAATATTTAATCACATTATGAATGATAAAAGTCATGAACAAATAGATTCCGCCAGCAACAATAAATACTTCTATTGGTTTAAAAGTTGTTGAAATTATATATTTAGCAACGCCAGTTAAATCCATTAAAGTTACGGTGCTTGCTAATGAGGTTCCTTTCATCATTAAAATGATTTCATTTCCGTAGGCAGGAAGTGATTGTCGAATGGCAATTGGAATTTGGATTTTATAAAAGATTATTTTGTTTGATATTCCTAGGCTTTTTCCGGCCTCGATTATGCCTGGTTTTATTGTTTGAAATGCTGATCTTAAAATTTCAGAGGTATATGCGCCTGTATTTAAAGTAAATGCTATTATTGCACACCAATAAGGTTCTTTTAAAATAATCCAAAGGAAAGTTGTTCTTAAATACTCAATCTGTCCTAATCCAAAATAAATTATGAAAATCTGGACTAACAATGGCGTTCCTCTAAATATATATGAATAGCCATAAGCAAAATTATTAATAAATATATTTTTATTTAATCTTAAAATTGCAAAGAAAAGACCTAGGAATAATCCAAAAAATAATGATGCAGATAATAATTTTAAAGTAACAACTGTTGCTCCTAAGAGTTTGGGGAAACTGGTGATCATTAAATCAAAATCCATTAATACCCCCTGCTATACCTAGCTTCTAACTTGTTAATTAATTTCATACTCACATACGTAAGCAACAGATATAAAACTGCTGCAAAGGAGTAGAAGAATAATGGATCTCTAGTAGATCCAGCTGCTATATAAGATTGTCTCATTATTTCAACTAATCCTGTAACTGAAATAAGAGAAGTATCTTTTAATGTTATTTGCCAAACATTACTTAAATTTGGAATAGCTAACCTAAGCATTTGAGGTAAAATTATTTTATAGAACTGCCCAAACTTATTTATTCCAAGAACTTTTGCAGCTTCAAATTGACCTTTATCTATTGATTGAATTGCTCCCCGAAATACTTCTGTTGAATAAGCTCCAGAAATAATACCAATAGCCATTGAACCAGTAATAAATGCATTAATCTCTATGTATTCGTAATAACCGAAAATTGAAGCTACATACATGATAGCTCCACTGCCACCAAAAAAGAAAAGGTAAATTACTAGTAGTTCAGGTACTCCACGGATTACAGTTGTATAAAAATTTCCAACTAAATTTAAAGTTTTATATTTTGAAAGTTTTAAAGGTGTAAAAATTAATGCAAAAAAGAAACCCACCAACATTGCTGTAATTGATACAGCGATTGTCATCAAGGTTGCGTAAAATAATTCATCACCCCAACCTGTTTTACCAAATGCGAGAAGTTCCATATAGATTGGCGACTATATATTATAGTCGCCAGATCTGAAATGAATTACATAGAAGCGTCGAAACCAAAGTGTTTAATAGCAAGTTTGCTAATAATTCCTTGTTTTCTAGCTTTGTTGATAGCTTTATTAAAATCTTTTAAGATTTTGGCATCTCTTTTACCAATAGCACTATCGCTAGCTTGTCTGATACCGACACCTACACCATTACCGAATGCACCACCTGAAAAAGTTGGTCCAACTAATACAACCGGTTTACCTGATTTGTCTGCATAATCTGTAAATGCAACTGCTGCAGCTAAAGCAACATCGCATCTTCCAGATGTTAGATCAAGGTTAACTTCATCTTGAGTTTTATAAGTTCTAACATTTACACTTCCGACGTCACCTGACTCTAAAAAGTTTTGGTGAATTGTACCTGTTTGAGTACAAACAGTTTTTCCAGCAAGTGCTCCAGTTAAAGTTTTAAGAGCTTTCTTAACATCAGATCCACCTAATGATAAGTTAATACCTTCTGGTGTATCCATTCCCTCTAAACTTGAACCTTTCATTACTGCAAGAGAAGCTACTTCATCAGCATAACCTTGTGAAAAAGTAATTGTTTTTTGTCTTTCAGCAGTAATTGACATTCCAGCCATTATTGCATCAAACTTTCTCATTACTAGAGCTGGTATCATTCCATCCCAATCTTGTTCAACAATTGTGCACTCATATTTCATGATTGTGCAAAGTTCTTTAGCAAGCTCGACCTCAAAACCAATAAGATTACCTGATGCATCTTTTGAATTCCATGGAGGGTAAGCGCCTTCAGTTCCAATTTTTATTTTTTCAGCAGAAACATTTCCGATGATAAATAAAGAAGCAAGAACAGTTAAAATAGTTTTTTTGAATATATTCATTATTTTCTCCTTTAATTTGTAGAATTATTTCACAAATTTAAAAAAGAAAAAAGAAAAAAGAAAAATTAATGATTAATTGATGAAGAAAAATTCCAAGAGCAATCAAAGCTTGGTATATAAACTCTTGATAATTTTGCGTTTCCAAAATTTTGGTTAAAAACATTCAGCCAATTTTCAACCTGTTGTGGTTTTTTATCCTGACTTCCTACTTGAGCTGTAATAACTCCCTTCGGTTTTAATATTCTGACTAATGAATCCATATTTTTTGCAGCTAAATCTATACAAAATTGATCGTCATTTAGATCAACAAAAATATGATCATAAGTATCATCACTTACCGATTTAATACTTTCAAAAGCATCACCCCATACACATTTCACTGAATTTTTTTCCGTTGCTTTTTTTCCAATATCTCCAAGATGTTTGTTGCAAACATCTACAACTTCAGGATCAAGCTCATACCAATCGATAAAGTTAAAATTTTTTGAGATACATTCTCTTGCAACTCCTCCATCTCCACCACCAATAATTGCAGCTCTTTCGTTATCTTTGTTTAAATTTAAACCAGAACCAACGAAAGTAGAGCTATATAAGTGTTCGTCAGTAGCGGCAACTTGTATCTCGCCATCTATAAACAAAGACTTACCAAATTGTTCTAAATCTAAAATCTCAATATGTTGACCTACTTTAGATTTAAAATCTTCTAAAACATCATTTACTACATATGATTTTTGTAAGCCTGGCGAGCTGTAAATATCATGATAAAGAGATTTTGTATCTCTATTAAATTCTTTTTTAACTATTCTTTTGTGTTCAAATTCTTTTTTTATTATATCAATTGCAACTGATGGTCTTACTTTGCCACAAGTAAAAAAATCAAAGCTAATAATTCCTTTTTCTGGAAATGTATGAAAGCTAATGTGACTTTCAGCTAATAATGCTAAAATTGTAAAACCTTGGGGTTCAAATTTATATTTTGAAATATTTAAAATTGTTACTTTTGCAGCTTTTGCAATATCATGAATTACTTTTTCAAATACAGATGGATCATACTCTTTAGTTGTTCCAATGATGTCTAGAGTAATATGCTCCCCAACTTTAGTCATATAACTAACTACTTTTATAATTTTTAACTTTTTCTAAGATTTTTTTCATTTCAGCTAATGAAAGATTCTTAGGTTCACCCATCTTTAAAGCAATAATATATTGATGGCAAATATTTTCTACCTCTTGAGCAAGCTCGAAAGCTTTAGATAAATTTTCTCCAAATGCAACCTGTCCATGGTTCGCCATTAGACATGCCTTCCTATCTTTTAAAGCTTTAATCATATTCACTGAAAGTTCATGGGTACCAAAAGTTGCATATTCAGAGCATCTAATATCTTCACCACCTGCAAGGGCAATCATGTAATGAAATGGTGGGATAGTTTTCCCGTGAGTAGATACTGCTGTAGCATTAGGTGAATGAGCATGGACTATTGCTTTTGCTTCCCACATGTTTTTATAAATATCTTGGTGAAAACGCCATTCTGATGATGGATTTTTTCCAGAATTAAACCAAGATAAGAAGTCTTTTTCCTCGGTTAAAGATAAAAAAACAATATCTTCAGGTTTTAAAGATTCATACTTCTTTCCAGATGGAGTTATAAAAAAACCCTCAATACCATCTTCAATTCCTCTAACAGAAATATTTCCTGATCTTAAAGGAGATAAATTAGTTGTATTCAGCTTAATTGAATACTCAATTACCTCTTCTCTTTCTTTTAAATTTTTCATTTAAATAATTTGCTTAATCCATCGAAAGAAGCTTCTGAAATCCCTCTTTCAGTTATTAATCCAGTTACATATTTTGCAGGCGTAACATCAAAAGCTAAATTCATAGCTTTACTTTTAGTTGGGTATATCAAAACTTTCTTAATTTCATTATTTTCATCTATACCTTCAACGTGAGATAATTCCTCTGAATTTCTTTCTTCAATAGGAATATCTTTTGCATCTTTGATGTCCCAATCAATTGTTGAGCTTGGAAGAGCCACATAAAAAGGAACGTTATTATCATGAGCAGCTAATGCTTTAAGGTAAGTTCCAATTTTATTACAAACGTCTCCATTAGATAAAGTTCTATCAGTACCTACAATACACATATCAACTTCACCCCTCTGCATTAAAATACCTCCTGTATTATCAGCAATAATTGTGTTCGAAATTTCCTCTTCATTTAATTCGTATGATGTTAAGTTTGCACCTTGATTTCTCGGTCTTGTTTCATCTACCCATACATGAACTGGTATTCCTTTTTTATGAGCATGGTAAATTGGTGATGTTGCTGTACCCCAATTAATAGTTGCTAACCAACCAGCATTACAATGTGTTAATATGTTTACTTTATCTTTCTTTTTATTATAAATTTCTTCAATTATTTTTAATCCATTAATACCAATATTTTCACAAAACTTTTCATCCTCATCACATATTTCTTTTGCCTCATTTAAAGCTATACTTAATATTTGATCACTGTTAATTCCTGATAATTTTTTTATTATTCGGTCTACAGCCCACTTTAAATTAATAGCAGTAGGTCTTGATTGAATTAATTCTTTTGCACTTTTTTTTATAAATTCTGGATCATTATTTTCTTGAACTGCCAAAGCTAGACCATAAGCAGCTGTTGCTCCAATAAGAGGTGCACCTCTTACCTCCATTATTTTAATTGCATAAATTGCATCTTTTACTGTCTTTAGTTCTTTGATTTTAAATTGGTGAGGAAGTTTTGTTTGATCAATAATCTTAACAACATTATTTTCAAACCAAATGGTTCTATACTCTTTTCCTTCTATTCTCATTTATTTAAAACTCTACCTGCTACAGTTTTTAATTTATCTATAGTCTTTTTTGTTCTTTTTTCTGGAGCAGTAATAATTGCTACATCTAAGCAATTGTTTGTTGGATCATTTGGATCAATATATTTTTCAAAATTATCAATTAAATTTTTAATCATAATTTTTGCTTTTTCGGCATTACCTAATAAAACTTTGATTACTTGTAGAACATCGACATTTTTGTGATCAGGATGCCAACAATCAAAATCAGTCACCATTGAAACAGATGCATATCTAATTTCAGCTTCTCTTGCTAATTTTGCTTCAGGCATATTTGTCATTCCAATTACATCTGCTTTCCAAGATCTATATAAATTAGATTCTGCTAATGTAGAAAATTGAGGTCCTTCCATAACAACATAAGTTCCATTTCTTTGATAATCTATATTAGATTTTTTAATTGCTTCCTCACATGCATTCATTAATCCATTAGAGGTTGGATGAGCCATTGATACATGGGCAACAATCTCATCATCATAAAAAGTTTTATTTCTTGCAAAAGTCCTATCGATAAATTGATCAACAATTACAAATTTTCCAGGAGGTAAATTTTCTTTAAGAGAACCAACAGCTGATACAGAGACAATATCTGTTACGCCTAGCTGCTTAAGTGCATCTATATTTGCTCTAAAATTTATATTTGAAGGAGAAACAAAGTGTCCCCTACCATGTCTTGGTAAAAAGTAAATGATCTTACCATTATATTGAGTTTTCAAAATTTGATCAGATGGTTTTCCCCAAGGGGTTTTTAAATCAAGTAATTCTCTATCTTTGAATTCCTCAACATCATAGAGACCACTACCACCAATAATTGCTAATTTATTTGTTGTCATAATTAAAAATATATTTATTTATACTTTTATATTTAGCTATTATGAACCTAAAAGATTTTATTAGATCAATTCCTGATTATCCAAAAAAAGGTATTTTATTTAGAGATATAACAACACTAATTAAAGATGAAAATGCATTTGAGGAAACGATTAATCAAATCATTGATAGGTCAAAAAAATACAATTTTACAAAAATTGCAGCTATAGAATCTAGAGGTTTTGTATTTGCTTCAGCTGTTTCGTTTGTTCTTAAAAAACCTTTTATTATGCTTAGAAAAAAAAATAAATTACCAGCAGATGTTCACTCTGTAGATTTTGAGCTTGAGTATGGAACTGCAACAATTGAAGTACACAAAGACTCTATAAATGAAAAAGATGAAGTTTTAATAATAGATGATCTTATTGCAACTGGGGGTACGGCTGAAGCAGCAGCAAAATTAGTTGAAATTTCAAAAGGTAAAGTTGCGGCATTTATATTTGTAATAAACCTCTTTGATCTAGGTGGATCAGATAATTTACTAAAAAGTAATTATAAAGTTGAGAATTTAATTGAATTTCCGGGGCATTAGAAAACAAAAACTTATCCACAGGCCATATAATGTTTGAAATTAATTTTTATGATTATAACTTAATCAACAATGAGAATTGAAGAAGAGCTTAAGTTAGATTATTCTGATGTACTGTTTAGACCAAAAAGAAGTACATTAAAAAGTCGTAAAGATGTAAATCTCCTAAGAACTTATAGATTCAAATACAGCAAAAATGAATGGTCAGGTATTCCAATAATGGCAGCAAATATGGATGGGGTTGGAGAACTAAGTGTTGCTGAAAAATTGAACGAATATGGAATGATTACTTCTTTAACAAAACAACATGATGTTAAAAAAATCAAACAAAATAAAAATATAAAAAAAATCTATCCTAATATTGCACTTAGTGTTGGTATTAAAAAAGAAGATTTTCAAAATTTAGATAAAGTTTTAAAAGAATTTAGTTTTTTTAAATTTATTTGTATTGATGTTGCAAATGGTTACACAGAACATTTCACTAATTTTATTAAATCTGTAAGAGATAAATACCCAACTAAAACAATAATTGCAGGTAATGTAGTAACAGCTGATATGACTCAAGAATTAGTTCTAAGTGGAGCAGATATTGTTAAAGTTGGAATAGGACCGGGCAGCGTTTGTACTACAAGAATTCAAACTGGAGTTGGTTATCCTCAATTAAGTGCGGTGATAGAATGTGCTGATGCTGCTCATGGGCTTGGTGCACATGTAATTGCTGATGGTGGATGTACATGTCCTGGTGATGTGGCCAAAGGTTTTGGAGGTGGAGCTGATTTTGTAATGCTCGGCGGTATGCTTGCTGGACATGATGAAGGGAATGGTAAAATTGTTAAAGTCAATGGGGAAAAATATATAGAGTTCTACGGATCTAGTTCTGAAGTTGCTAATAAAAAACATTATGGTGGACTTTCAGATTATCGAAGTAGTGAGGGACGTAAAGTAAGAGTAAAATATAGAGGAAAAATTAACGACACAATTTTAAATATTCTTGGTGGTGTAAGAAGTAGCTGTACTTATGTTGGTGCCCCTTCGCTTAAGCAATTAAGTAAATGTACAACGTTCGTTAGAGTATCCAGTCAGTTTAATGATAGTTTAATTAAATAATAAATTATTCGAACTTAAAATCTTTTATATTAGTAGTTTCATATTTTTCAAAAGGCATATGTATCCAAGGAGAGTCTTTTAAATAATCTACAGAATAATCTGGTTTAAATTTTGAAGTTGACTTGTGCCATATCACTGCAGTTTTAATTTTCTCTTCTAAATAAAATCCATAAAAATGCTCTAACCATTTAATACTTTTTATTAAAGTTTTGCCAGAATCTGCTAAATCATCAACCAATAAAACATGCGAACCTAAATTTGGAGTAGTTTTTGCTAAATCTCTTGAAAAAGTAAATTGTCCTTGTTGATTTTTTATATCGTCACTATCACCATGATACGACTCAACAGATAAAATGGCCAAAGGTACATTAAAAAGTCTACTAAAAATATCTCCAACCCTTAATCCACCTTTTGCAATACAAATTACTTGATTAAATTCCAAATTATCATCATGAACTTTTTTAGCTAATTGCTCAATCTTTTTATGATAATCTTCCCAAGTTACATAAATATCTTTCATAATTTTTGGTAGCGGGAAGTGGGATCGAACCACTGACCTCGGGCTTATGAGTCTATCGCCATGAACCCTGCTCACTCACTCTAAAGCAATTACTCCTGTAAATGCTCTCTTTCCTTTCTATGCATATTGAATCAAATTAAAGAATCTTAGTCAAGAACCAATGTCATTGGAGCAGTATTGGAGCAGGAATTAAAATTTCTTATTTTTAGTAAATTTATCCCACAACATTTCATAGAGTACGTATGCGAAGATACTTACAATCACAACTACAGTAGTAAAACCTAAGGATCGTATCCAATTACCAAACCATAAATAAGAAAGCAATGATATCCAGATCATCCCGATAACTTGCCATATAACTGATTTATAAAATAATGCTTTTTTACTCATAAGAGCCCTTTAATTAAAATTAAACGAATATTATTGAAAATTTAGTAAAGAAGATTTTTTATCTATCTGAAGAATAATGAACTTTAACAAATAAACTACAATTCCAATGTTTCCAAAAATTGAAGATTTGTTTAAGTGTCATCAATTAAATTATACCATAAAGTTTAGTGATCTGAAATTCTAAATTCTAATTGTCATTGACGCGTATATGGAGCAAAATGATATCGATCGTCTAGAATGGTAGCGGGAAGTGGGATCGAACCACTGACCTCGGGCTTATGAGTCCCGCGCTCTAACCAACTGAGCTACCCCGCCTTAATTGATAAATGGTTTATAATACAAATCTTTATTGTTTCAATAAACTTTTTTTAAATCAAATTTTAAACTAAACAATAAAATAAATAGCTAATGAGCTAACTAAACCAGCTAAAATAATTGAAAAAACAATTCTTTTTTTTAAAGTTCTTTTTTGATCTGATCGAACTCTATTTAGTAAAATATTTACATTAGTAGTTTTAATCTTATTTGCTTCAAAATCTTTATTTCTAGCAATATCAATATTTAATAATGATGTGTCTTGATCGTTTTTTTTCACAGTTTATTTAACCAGCTAATTAACTCAAATACAATAAAATTAAAATTAACTAAATTTTTCTAAAATCTTTTGTATTTAGTGGTTTTGAAAGAATTTCGATTGGATATTTGATCTTCTCTACTTCTATAAACAAATTTTTATCTTTAAGCGTGTCTATTGTGTTTCCCGAATTAACATAGCCAAATGATAAATTTTTATCAAAGCAGAATGAATAATTTCCTGAAGTTGTTCTTCCAATGATTTTATCATCTAAATAAATAGGCTCTTCATGTAACAACAGAGGTTGACCTAGTTTACTATCTTTTAATGTAAACATCATCATTGTCTTTACTAAAGGTTTATCTTTAATTTTTAACAATGCGTCTTTACCTATAAAATCAACATTTTTTTTATAACTAATAGTAAAATTTAAACCTGCTTGGTACTGATTTTCTTCTGGTGAAATATCATGGCCCCAATGTAAAAAACCACTTTCCATTCTCATTATATCCATTGCATGCATGCCACAATGGGATAAGTCAAAGTTTTTACCTTCGCTGGTTAAAATTTTATATAAATCCAAAGCATCATTTTTATTTACATATAATTCAAAACCTAGTTCTCCAACATAAGATATTCTTTGTGCCCAAACTTTTATATTCTTAATCAATACATTTTTACCTGAGCCAAATTGAAAATTTTGCGATGAAAAATCGTCGTCACTAATTTTTTGAATCATTTCTCTACTTTTAGGGCCAAATAAACCAAGACAGCAAATCTCTTCTGTAACATCTATAAATTTAACATCCTCAGATAAATATTTTAAAATATGAAATTTATCTCTTTCTCTAGTTGCTGCTGAACTAACTATTCTAAAATAATTTTTATCAATACAGACAACTGTTAGGTCTGTTTCTATACCTCCGTCCTCATTTAACATATGAGTATAAGTTGATTTACCGATTTCATTTTTTATATTTGCTGTACAGATTTTTTGTAATTCTTTATGAGTTTCCTCACCTTTTAAATCAAATTTAGAAAATGTTGAAAAATCAAAAAGTCCAACATTTTTCCTAGCATTTATAGTTTCATATTTTGCTGATGGATACCAATTTTGGTAGTTAAAACTGTAACTATATTCTGGATCTTCTTCATTAAGAGAGTACCACATAGGTCTTTCAAAACCTCCAGAAACTCCAAAACATGCACCAGCTCTTTTTAACTCGTCGTGATACGGTAATAACTTTTCATTTCTTGAAGTTGAGTGTTGTTTGTATGGCCAATGCATACCATATAAATCTCCTAATGTTTCAGTAACCCTCTCCATAATGAATTTTTTTGATGAGTGAAACTTTTGAAATCTTTTTATATCTAACGAAAATAAATCTTCATTTATATGACCATTAATTATCCATTCTGCCGTTACTCTGCCAGCCCCTCCTGAACTTGCTATTCCAATACTATTAAAACCACAACACGTATAAAGATTTTTAACTTCTGATGTTTCCCCAAGTAAATACTGAGTATCAGGTGTAAATGATTCAGGACCTGAAAAAAATTTTCTTATGCCTGTGTTTTCTAACATTGGAAGTCTATGAAAAGATTTTTCTAAGTAAGGTTCGAAGTGATCAAAATCATCAGGAAATTCTCCAAATGAAAAATCATCAGGAACTCTTCCACTTTCTTTAAAAGCAGGTTTTGCATTAGGTTCAAAAATTCCAACTAACATTTTTCCAGCATCTTCTTTTAAATAAAGACAAGCATTGTAATCTCTCAAAACGGGTAAATTTTTTGGAAGATCTTTCATGGGCTCTGTAATTACATAGAAATGTTCATTAGGATATAATGGAACGCTAACACCAATGTCCTCTCCAATTTGTCTTGACCACATACCTGATGCCAAAACCACATAGTCGCAATCAATTGTTCCTTTATTAGTTTCTACACCACATATTCGTTTATTTTTTACTAATATTTTTTTTACTGGTGTCTTTTCAAATATTTGAACGCCAAGCATTTTTGCGGCCTTAGCTAATACATTTGTAACACCTACTGGGTCTGCCTGCCCATCTTTTGGCATATAAACACCACCTACTAGGTCGTCGTTTTTTACTACTGGATATAGCTCTTTTATTCTATCTTTATTTAAAACCTCTACTTCTACATCTGATAATTGTGCAGTTGTTGCTTGTCTTAATAATTCTTGCATCCTTTCCTTAGATGATGCAACTGTTATTGCTCCGTTCTGTTTAAGACCAGTTGATAAACCTGTTGTTTTTTCTAATTCTTTATAAAGATCTAAAGAGTATTTCCTCAATTTTGTTATTGTTGAGCTAGCCCCCAATTGTCCAATTAATCCAGCTGCATGCCAAGTTGTACCTGATGTTAATTGATCTCTTTCAAGCAAAACTACATCTTTCCAGCCAAACTTAGCTAAATGATACGCACAAGATGTTCCTGCAACTCCTCCTCCAATTACAACAACTTTAGCAGCACTTGGGAGAGTTTTATTCAATTTAATATGATTTCGTGAATCTATTTAAGTTTGAACCTGTTTTATCAGTCTCAGAACTTATCCAATCGTAAGTATTTTTAAGACCATCTTTTAATTTTATTTTATAACTCCAATTTAGAATTTTTTTTACCAAATCATTATTGCTAGATCTGCCTCTAACTCCTTTAGGTTTATCTAATTGATATTCTTTTTCCAAATTTTCAATACCAGATATTTTTTCAATTATCTCTATCATTTGATTTATTGAAACTTGTTCATCACTTCCAATATTTACTGGTTCAGAATAGTCTGACTCAAACAACCTGAGAGTTCCCTCTATACAATCATCTATATATAAGAAAGTTCTCGTTTGTTTCCCATCTCCCCAAACTTGTATTTTATTATCATTATTTATTTTTGCGTGTAGAACTTTTCTACATAAAGCAGCAGGTGCTTTTTCTCTTCCTCCATCATATGTTCCAAATGGTCCATATATATTGTGGTATCTTGCAACTCTTACTTCAATTCCATAATCTTCCATAAAATGTCTGCACATTCTCTCACTAAATAGTTTTTCCCATCCATAACCATCCTCTGGATCTGCTGGATAAGCATCTTCTTCTTTTAATCCCTCTATAAAAACGTCTTGTTGTTTGGTTTTGTTGTACGCACATGCACTAGATGAAAAAAAATATTTTTTGACATTATCTTCCTTACAAGCAATTAAAAGATTGGTGTTTATTAAAACTGATTGCATACATTCTGCTTTGTTGTTTTCAATAAATCCCATTCCACCCATATTGCAAGCCATATTAAAAACATAATCAATATCTTTTGTAACTTTTCTACAATTACTAATATCTTTCATATCCATAGAATAAAAATTTTTAGCTTCATCAAAATCCTGAAACCAATATTCTTTGGGCTTTATATCGCTAGCGACTATTTTATTTCCATCTTTAAGTAATTTTTTTACTAGATGGCCTCCGATAAAACCACCTGCACCAACAATAAGAATATTTTTATTTTTAATCATTAATTTTTTTTTTATAATTTTCTTTTTTAAAAAATAAAGATTTAATTAAATATTTTTTCTGGATTAGAATATTCATAGCCAAAAACATCAGCAACAGCTTTATATGTTACCTCTCCTTTATAAATATTAAGACCTGCTAAAAAGTTTTTGTCTTCACTTAGTGCTTTTTCATAGCCTTTATTAGCAAGTTTTACCAAAAAGGGTAATGTTGCATTATTTAGAGCTAATGTAGATGTTCTAGGCACACCTCCTGGCATGTTCGCTACACAATAATGGACTACATCATCAACTATATAAGTTGGATCACCGTGTGTTGTGGGTTTGCTGGTTTCTACGCATCCTCCTTGATCTATAGCAACATCAACAATTACAGATCCTCTTTTCATAGTCTTAATCATTTCTTTAGTAATTAATTTTGGTGCTTCTGCACCTGGAATTAATACTCCACCAACTAATAAATCTGCTTCTGCGACTAATTTATCTAAATCAGTTTTATCACTTTGTTCTGGAATTATTTTATCTCCAAACATTTCAACAAGTTGTTTTAATCTGGCCTCTGACTTATCTACAATATGAACTTTAGCTTGCATACCAGTAGCAATGACTGCAGCATTTTCTCCAACAACTCCTCCACCCAATATAACTACTGTTCCACCTGTTACACCTGGTGCACCCCCTAGTAGCAAACCTCTACCACTTTGGTTTTTCTCTAAACAATGAGCTCCAGCTTGTACAGACATTCTTCCCGCAACAGCACTCATAGGAGCAAGTAATGGCAGTCTTCCATTGTCATCAGTAACTGTTTCATAAGCTATATTGATGCTTTTAGATTTTATTAATCCTTCGGTTAATTCTTTTGCAGCGGCTAAATGAAGATAAGTATATACGATTTGATTTTCTCTAATCATATCAACTTCTACTTTTTGAGGCTCTTTAACTTTAACTATTATTTCTGCATCATTAAAAATATCAGCTGCTGTATCAGCAATTTTAGCACCAGCTTTTATATATTGATCATTTTCAAAACCAGCTTCAAATCCACCATTATTTTCAACCAACACTTCATGACCTTCGGAAACTAAAGTTTTCACGCTTTCAGGAGTTAAACCAATTCTATTTTCTTGAGGTTTAATTTCCTTAGGTACGCCTATTTTCATAAACTCTCTCTATACTTTTAACTTAATAAAAATTAATTTTTTTGATTTTTTTGATAGTTAGTAATACCTGTTCTTAGTTTATCAATAATCTCATCTATATGTTTTTCTTCACATATAAATTGTGGAGCTATGATTAAACAATCACCTGTTGCTTTAAAGTTAACACCTGCTTCATAGCAAGCTTTAAAACACTCGTAACCAGCTTTTCCAGGTTTGGTATTCATTTTCATATCAATTCCACCCATCATTCCGTAACCTCTAATATTTTCTACTGACTCTAAATCTTGAAGCGAGAACAAACCTTTTTGGAAATAAGGTGATAAATTTTTCGCTCTATTAAAAATATCTTCTTTCTCAAAAATATCTTGAACTGCTAATCCAGCTGCAACAGCTACTGGAATTCCTGAGTAAGTATAACCATGGAATAATTCAACAGAACCCATTGGTGAAGCATCCATAACCGCATCATAGATTTCGTCTTTACATGCTACAACACCCATAGGAACAACTCCATTTGTAGTAGCTTTAGCCATCGTCATTAAATCTGGTGTTACACCAAACTCATGACTAGCGAATGCTGAACCTGTTCTTCCCCATCCTGTAATTACTTCATCGAAAATTAAAAGTATTCCGTGCTTATCGCAAATTTCTCTTAGTCTTTGTAAATATCCTTTTGGTGGAACTAATGTTCCAGTAGAACCTGCAATCGGCTCCACAATACATGCTGCAATGTTTTCAGGACCAAAATTACTTGCTATTCTTTCTAAATCATCTGCAAGATCTCCACCTGTTTCAGGTTGACCACATACAAATTTATGTTCAGGTAAATGAGTATGCCTCATGTGCTGAACACCTGGCATTAATATACTTGCAAATGTTTTTACGTTATTAATCATTCCACCAACTGAAACACAGCCAATATTCATTCCGTGATAACCTCTTTCTCTTCCAACAAATCTAAATCTATGTGCATTACCTTTTGCTCTATGATAAGCAACTGCAATTTTAATAGCAGTTTCAACTGCAGTAGATCCACAAATTGTAAAAAACATTTTATTCAAATCACCTGGAGTATGTTTTGAGATTTTAGTTGCTAATTCAAATGATCCACCAAAACCTTGTTGAAAAGGTTGAGCATAATCTAAAGTTTCTAACTGTTTTGTAACAGCCTCTGTTATTTCTTTTCTACCATGA
>CACGHF010000012.1 GCA_902572775.1 uncultured Pelagibacteraceae bacterium | reverse complement strand
AGAAGTTTATGCTATTGCAGAAGATACAGTTAAAATTGGAGCTAAAGTTTTATGGTTACAACTCGGTATACGAGATGAAAAGGCAAAAGAATTAATGGAAAAAAATGATATTAAGTATGTTGAAAACAAATGTACTAAAATGGAATATCAAAAATATTTTTTTAAAAGTTAGACAAGCTTTTCCAGTTTTAAGTGACTAATGAGCAAAATAATTAAATTTTTAGACAACACATTTTTAGATTTGGGTCGTCAATTTAAATGGACTTATCTACCGCCATTAATGGTTTATATGGCTGCAGGTATTTCTGGTTTAACAGGGATTGTTGGTACATTTTTTGTTAAAGATTATTTAAATTTATCAGCAGCATTTTTAGCAGGCCTAGGTTTTTGGGCAGGAATTCCTTGGGCATTAAAAATGCCATTAGGACATTTAGTAGATCTAATCTGGGAGAGAAAAAATTACATGGTCTACTTTGGAGCTTCATTAATAGCTCTTAGCTTACTAATTATGTATGGATTGATTATTCATACTGAAGATATGTCCCAGGTATTTTCGGTAGAAACATGGTTTGTGATAAGTGTGATTTTAGCTCCAGTTGGTTATGTGGTTCAGGACGTTGTAGCTGATGCTATGACAGTTGAGGCAGTTCCTTTGGCTGATGAAGCGGGAAATGATTATTCTAAAGATCAAATAAAAATAATGCATACAACAATGCAGACACTTGGAAGGTTTGCTATTATTGGTGGTACAGTACTTGTTGCATTAGTTAATGTAATTTTGTTTAGGGACGTGGAAAGTCTACAGCAAGCCGATAAGATAAATTTATATGGAACAATCTACATATATGCTCTTGCAATACCTTTAGTTTCTATACTAGGTGTAATTTTAGCAAATTATTTAAGACATAAAAAAATACAAACTTTAAAATCTAAAGGTCTTGAATTTAAAGATGAAAGAGGTAACGAAAAAACAAAAATAAACTGGTGGATATTAGGAGGAAGTTTAGTTTTTGTTATTTTCACATTGTCTATTGGTTCATTGAAAGTTCCATTTGCACAAGAAATTGTTTTTATAGGCTCAGTTATAATCATTTTGTTTTTAATGTTTAAACTTATTAAGGAACTACCTCAGGAACTAAGATTGACAATTGTAGGTACAGCCGTAATTATTTTTGTATTTAGAGCCATGCCAGGTCCTGGCCCTGGTTTAACATGGTTCGAAATTGATGAACTAGGATTTAATGAACAGTTTTTTTCAATTCTATCACTACTGGCATCAATTTTAACATTAGCTGGTATTGTTTTGTTAAGACCATTTATGGCTAACAATTCAATAGCAAAAATAATTGTAGTTTTAAGTATTGCGGGTGCGATTTTGTTTTTACCAAGTGTTGGAATGTATTATGGTTTTCATAACTGGACAGCCTCATTAACTGGTGGAGTAGTTGATGCTAAGTTTATTGCATTAATTAATACTGCATTAGAGTCTCCCCTTGGCCAGGTATCAATGATTCCTCTACTAGCTTGGATAGCAAAAAATGCTCCAGCACACTTAAAAGCAACTTTTTTTGCAGTTTTTGCATCCTTTACTAATCTTGCATTATCTGCAAGTGCATTGGGAACTAAGTATTTAAATGAAATCTTTACGGTTACAAGAGAAGTAAAAGATAAAGTTTCAGGCGAAATACAAACTACAGCAGATTATTCTGAACTTGGAATACTGTTAATTTTTGTAACACTTTTAACATTAATTCTTCCAATTTTATTTGTATTTATAATTAATAATAGTAAATACAAAACTACTGAATAAAAATTTAATACAATGAAAAAAATTTTCTTAGTGTATGGGCACTATAATGACAATTCATTTAATGCAGCAATTCGAGATGAATTCCTTAAACAATCAAAAGTAAATGGAAATCAAGTTGATGTTGTTGATTTATATAAAGAAAAATTTAATCCTGTTTTTGCTGGCGAGGAACCTGATCAAGAAGTTTTAGATCATAGAAAAAGAATTGAAGAAAGTGATACAATTGTTTTAATTGCTCCAATTTGGAATTTTAGGATGCCAGCGATAGTTGAGGGTTGGATAGATAAAGTTTTAGCCCCACCTTGGGCTTTTAGATTTAAACAGTTGGTTGGAAATTACGGTTATCCAATTGGAAACTTAAGAGATAAAAAAGCTATAATATTCTGCACATATGGTTCACCAAGATTAGCAATTACAACTTTTTTTTTAAACTTACCAATTAGAAGATTAAAAAGAGGGGTATTTCATATGTGTGGCATATATAACATTGTCTATAGAAGATATTTTGCAGTACCATTTGTTAGCGATGCAAAGAGACAAGAATTTTTAGATGATGTTAGAAAAACCGCTAATAATCTTTAAAGCTGTAATTTTATTATTTTTCTTTATTTCATTTTCATACGCTGAATTATTAAACCCTAATAGCTCTATAAGCCCCAAAGAAGTTATTAAAATTCAATTGAGTGGGCTTCAACAAAATGATGTTGAATATAAAGATAGTGGTATAGAACAAACTTGGAAATTTGCTCACCCAAATAATAAGAGAGTAACAGGACCATTAAGCAACTTTAAAATGATGATAAAAAGCGACTCTTACGGGATGATGATTAACCACCTAAGTCACACAATAACTGAACTTGGAAGTAGTGACAAATGGGCTCAATTTGAAGTTATCATTCTTGATAAGGATAAAATTTATCACAAATTCAATTGGCAAGTCGAAAAGTACACCTCTGAGGGAACTTTGAAAGACTGTTGGTTAACCACAATGGTATCTAGCCCAATCCCTCTTGGAAGCTCAATTTGATTGTCCACAGATACATTTTTGTTTCGTTACAATTAAAAATTTAGTAGGAATCGCAGAATGAAAACAAAAACTAAAGTTGTAGTAGTTGGTGGAGGAGTTGTAGGAGTTAGTGCTCTTTATCATTTAGCAAAAAAAGGTTGGTCTGATGTAGTTCTTGTTGAAAGAAAAGAGTTAACTTCAGGATCTACTTGGCACGCTGCAGGATTATTACCTTTATTCAATATGAGTTATTCTGTAGGACAACTTCATAAGTATGCAGTTAATCTTTACAAAACACTTGAAGAAGAAACTGGAAAAAATGTTGGCTTTAGTGTTGTTTCAAATATTCGTTTAGCAAGCACAAAAGATAGAATGGATGAGTACCATCAATACGCTGGTGTTGCTCGAACTATTGGAGTAGATGTTAAATTTTTAAAGCCAGAACAAGTAAAAGAAATTTGGCCATTATGTCATACAGATGATTTAGTAGGCGCAATACAACACCCTGAAGATGGATATATTCAACCAGCAGATTTAACACAAGCATTAGCAACAGGTGCAAGAAATAGAGGAGCAGAAATTTATAGAAACACAACTGTCCTATCAATGAGACAAATAAAAGAAGGATGGGTTGTAGAAACAGATAAAGGATCAATAGAGTGCGAACATGTTATTTCATGTTCAGGAAATTTTGCACGACAAACAGGTGAAATGGTAGGATTGGATATTCCAGTCATACCTGTTGAACATCAATACATTGTTACAGAACCGCATCCCGCAATTCAAAAAAGAAAAAAAGATGGATTACCAGAAATGGGAGTTTTAAGAGACAGTGATAGTAGATGGTATATGAGAGAAGAAGCTGGAGGATTAATTTTAGGCCCTTATGAAGATGGTGCACCAGCTTGTTATGTAGAGGGGCCATCAAAAAATTCTGAATATGAATTATTTCAAGAAGACTTAGACAGATTAGCTCCACATATAGAAGGAGCAATTCATAGAGTTCCTGCATTTGGAGAAGTTGGAGTAAAGAAAGTTTATAATGGAGCAATTTGTTATACTCCTGATGGTAATCCAATTGTTGGTCCTGCATGGGGACTTAAGAATTTTTGGATTAATGAAGGACATAGTTTTGGAATAACAGCAGCAGGTGGTGCAGGTTGGCAACTAGCAGAGTGGATCGTTGATGGCGAACCTACAATTGATATGTTAGGAGTTGAACCAAGACGTTACGGTAACTATGCAACCAAATCTTATTTGAAAGCAAAAAATGAAGAAGCATATAGCCATGTATTTATAGTTCACTATCCAGATGAAGAAAGACCAGCAGCAAGACCATTAAGAACAGCTCCTTGTTATGAAAGAATGAAAAATTTAGGCGCTGTGTTTGGTCAAAAGTTTGGATGGGAAAGACCTAATTTCTTTGCAACAGATGGAATGGCGCAAAAAGATGATTGGTCATTTAGAAGATCAAAATGGTTTGATGCAATCAAAAAGGAATGTCAAAATGTAAAAGAAAATGTAGGTCTTTTAGATATGACTGCGTTTGCAAAATGTAGAATAAGAGGACCTAAAGCAGAGGAATTTTTAGATTATTTAGTAGCTAATAAACTTCCAAAAAAGATTGGAAGGATAAATTTATGTCATGCCTTGAATACTAAAGGAGGAGTGCATTCAGAATTTACCATAATGAAAGAAGCAGAAAATAGTTATTATCTAGTTTCTGCTGGAGCAAATTTAAGATTAGATCATGACTGGATACAAAAATGGATGCCAGATGATGGATCTGTAATTTTTGAAGATCTAACTAATAATACAGGAGTTCTGGTAGTAGCAGGACCTAAAGCTAGACAATTAATGCTAAAGGTTTCAACAGATGATTTTTCAAATGAAAATTTCAAATGGCTAACTGCAAAAAATGTAAATGTTGGATACGCTCCAGTAAATGCTATGAGAGTAAACTTTGTTGGAGAGCTTGGTTGGGAATTACATCATCCAATTGAATATCAAAATCATATTTTTGATAAATTAATGGAAGCAGGAAAAGATTTAGGAATTAAACCTTTTGGAATTAGAGCTATGAATAGTTTAAGAGTTGAAAAATCTTACAAGCTAGTTGGAACAGAATTATCAATTGAATACTCACCATATGAATCTGGTCTTGATAGATTTGTTCATCCAAATAAAGGAAACTTTATTGGGTTAGAAGCTCTTAACAAATGGAGAGAAAAAGGTTTTGATAATAAATTAGTCACTTTAGAGGTTCATAATACTAAAGATGCAGATGTGCTTGGAAATAACCCAATTTTTAAAGACGGAAAAGTTGTTGGAAGAGCAACAGGGGGTGAATTTGGTTTTAGATTAGATAAATCAATAGCGCTCGCGATGGTTAAACCAGATTGTTCGAATGTGGGCGACAAATTACAAGTTGATATATTAGGTGAAATGTACGACGCTACTGTCTTAGATGAGAGTCCATACGATTCAGAAAATAATTTATTGAGAGCTTAATGAAAATTTTAGTAGCTGTAAAAAGAGTTATTGATTACAACGTTCAAATAAGAGTTAAAGAAGATGGAACTGGTGTAGTTACTGACAATGTTAAAATGTCAACTAATCCTCCTGATGATAATGCAATAGAAGAGGCTGTAAAAATTAAAGAGGCAGGCAAAGCTTCAGAAGTAGTTGCAGTAACTGTAGGTGAAGAAAAAGCTCAAGAAACTGTTAGGAAAGCTTTAGCCGTTGGTGCAGATAGAGGTGTTCATGTAAAAGTGGATGGAACACTAGAACCACTTGCTGTTTCAAAAATTTTGCAAAAAATAGCAGATAAAGAAAAACCAGATTTAGTATTTATGGGCAAACAAGCAATTGATGATGATTGTAATCAAACAGGTCAAATGTTGAGCGCTTTATTAAATTGGCCACAGGCAACATTTGCATCAAAGATTGATGTGAAAGATAATAAATTAGAGGTAACTAGAGAAATAGATGAAGGTCTTGAAACAATTGAAATAAATGTTCCAGCTATTGTAACTTGTGATCTTAGGCTGAATGAACCAAGATATGCATCACTACCAAATATAATGAAGGCTAAAAAAAAACCTATAGAGGAAATTGCAGCTTCTGATTTAGGCGTAGATGTATCACCAAGATTAGAGCAATTAAAAGTAGAGGAACCTCCAAAAAGAAAAGCAGGTATTAAAGTAGCAAATGTTGCTGAATTAGTTCAAAAATTAAAAAATGAAGCGAAGGTAATTTAATGGCAGTTTTACTTATTGCAGAGCACAACAATAAAGAGTTAAGACCATTTACTCTGAATGCTGCTACAGCAGCATCTCAAATTGATTCAGATGTTCATGCTGTAATTATTGGTCAAAACTTTGCAGATGCTTCAAAGCAATTATGTGAAATTCCAGTAGTAAAAAAAGTATTGAGTGTAGAAGGAGCTCACTATGAAAACTTCACAGCAGAAAATTTTGCTCCAGTGATTGTTAAACTTGCAGAAAATTATTCCCATATTGTTTGTTCAGCAAATACATTTGGAAAGAATTTGATGCCACGAATTGCTGCTCATCTTGATACATCGCAAGTAAGTGACATTATTAAGGTAATATCACCAGATACTTTTTTAAGACCAATTTATGCTGGTAACGCTTTTGCAACAATTAAGAGCAATGATGCTAAAAAGTGTATAACTATCAGACCTACTTCTTTTGATCCTTGTGAGAGTACAGGTGGATCAGCTCCAATTGAAAAAGTAGATGCTAGTGAAGAGTTTTCAAATACAAAATTTATCAAAAGAGAAGAAATTAAATCTGATCGACCTGAACTTGGAACAGCAAGAATTGTTGTATCAGGTGGTAGAGGAATGCAAAGTGGAGACAATTTTAAATTGATTACAGAAATTGCTGACAAACTAGGTGCAGCAATTGGAGCATCAAGAGCGGCAGTAGACGCTGGATACATAAGCAATGATCATCAAGTGGGGCAAACAGGAAAAGTAGTAGTACCAGATCTATATATCGCTGTTGGAATTTCAGGTGCTATTCAACATTTAGCAGGAATGAAGGAAAGTAAAGTTATAGTTGCAATTAATAAAGATGGTGAAGCTCCAATCTTTAGTGTTGCAGATTATGGACTTGAAGCTGATTTATTTGAGGCACTACCTCAGTTCATGGAAGAGTTGAACAAATTAAACACTATACAAAAATAATCCTTACAGTTAAAAACTAGAGTATGTCTAGAGAGTCGATGGAATATGACGTTGTAATCATAGGTGGAGGACCATCAGGATTATCAACCGCAATAAAGTTAAAACAATTAGATCCAAATCTAAATGTTTGTTTATTAGAAAAAGCATCAGAGATTGGAGCTCATATTTTAAGTGGAAATGTATTTGAAACTCGTGCTCTAGATGAATTATTACCAAATTGGAGAGAATTAAATTCTCCAATCAAAACAAAAGTAACTAAAGAAAAATTTTTATTTTTAGGAAAAACCAAATCTTTAAGTTGGCCAACTTGGCTACTACCTGCGGTACAACAAAATCATGAAAATTATATTATCAGTTTAGCAAATTTATGTAGATGGCTTGCTGAACAAGCTGAAAATTTAGGTGTAGAAATCTTTCCAGGATTTCCAGCAAGTGAAATTTTATATAACGAAGATGGATCTGTTAAAGGTGTTGTAACTCAAGATATGGGTATAGATAAAGATGGCAATAAAAAAGATAGCTTTGAACCAGGTATTGAGCTTTTAGGTAAAGTAACTGTTTTTGCAGAAGGTTGCAGAGGCCATTTAGGAAAACAACTCATTGAAAAATTTGAATTAAACAAAGGTAAAGATCCTCAACAATATGGAATTGGTTTTAAAGAAATTTGGGAAATAGAGGATAAAAATCATGAAGAAGGTTTAGTTATGCATACAGCTGGATGGCCATTAGACAACAATACATATGGTGGTAGTTTTATGTATCATGCAGAAAATAAACAAGTTTTTCTTGGTTATGTAATTGGTTTAGATTACAAAAATCCTCACCTTTCTCCTTATGATGAATTTCAGAGATTTAAAACACATCCAGCAATAAAAAAAATTATAGAAGGTGGAAAAAGAATTTCTTACGGTGCAAGAGCTTTAATTGAAGGTGGATTTCAAAGTTTGCCAAAAATGTTTATGCCTGGAGCTTTGTTAGTCGGTTGTGATGCTGGAACTTTAAATATGCCAAAAATTAAAGGCTCTCATACAGCGATGAAAAGTGGTATGATTGCAGCTGAAACTATTAACGAACATTTAAAAGAAAACAAAGAATTATCTATTTATGAGAATAAATTTAAAAATAGTTGGTTACATAAAGAGCTTTATGAAGCTAGAAATGTAAAACCTAGTTTTAGTTGGGGGGCTAATTTTAGGAATTATTTTTACAGGAATAGATCAAATTTTATTTAGAGGAAAACTTCCTTTTACCCTTAAACATAAACATGCTGATCATGAAACATTAAAACCTGCAAACCAAATGCCTAAAATAGATTATCCAAAGTATGATAACGTAATAACCTTCGACAAAACTAGCTCTGTGTATCTTACAGGAACTAATCATGCAGATAATCAGCCGGTTCATTTGAAGCTTAAAGACCCTGATTTACCAATCAATTATACGTTAGAAAAATTTGACGAACCTGCTCAAAGATATTGTCCTGCAGGGGTTTATGAGGTTCAAAAAGAAAATGATATAAATAAATTTGTAATCAATTCTCAAAATTGTATCCATTGTAAAACATGCGATATTAAAGAACCTTCTCAAAATATAACTTGGGTTACACCAGAAGGTAGCGGTGGTCCAAGATATGGAAATATGTAATTAAGATAAATCTATTGCAAACTTCTTTAAAGTTTCGATAGGAAGATGTTTAAGAGTATTTTTATGAGTTCTTTTTAGGAATATGGGACACCCTTTGCCTGCCTCAACAGCTTTAGCGTACCAACTAGCACACACGCACCAACCATCTCCATCTTTTAATCCGGGAAAACCAAATTCTGGATGTGGAGTAATCAAATCATTCCCCGCTTCTTTTAACCACTCCAAAAACTCAGTCGTTACTTTTGCACAAACTGTGTGAACACCATGATCATTTTCATCAGTATTACAACAACCATCACGAAACCAACCTGTTAAAGGATCATTTGAGCATTCCTCTAGTTCTTCACCTAAAACATTTTTTTGCTTCATATTCTTCATGAGTAAACATTGTAAACATCATCATCTATCTTAGCATTAAATGAAATAGATCGTCTTTCATCATCACTATAAAACGGATAAACAGCATGCATTAAATAATGTGGGAATAGATAAAAATCCCCAATTTCAGGTTTCACATTCACTGAAGAATTTGAATTAAACATTTTTGCACCATGTATAAATGAAATATTTCCGTTAGGATTATTTTTTTTAGTATTTTGAAATGGCAATCCATAATTTTTTGGTAATTTTAAATATCCTACACCTGATACATGTCCATCATGAAGATGGACTGGATTATATTCATTTTGAAATTGTCTTACTATCCAGCTCGAAATAATATTAAAATTTTTTATTTTCTTTTTTTCTGACACCTCTATCCACTTCGATACACCATTTGCTAAGAAATTTAACAATCCTGTAGATTTTAAAATTTCAGGTGTAACTTTAAATTCTTGTTTTACATTCCCTGCAAGGTTTTCTCCATGATCTAATTCAATAGATTTTTTTTTATTACTAATTATTCCATCAACAAATTTGTTTAATTCTAAAATAATTTCATTGGGAAGTTTTAATTTTGCAATAGAAGGTCCAAAAGGTCTTATAATAGTAAAATTTTCTTCTGACATTTTTTAAATTTTAGTTGGATTTGGTTGACCTTTATAAACTTCTTCAGGGTCGAATTTTTTTTCTTTCTCAATAAATTTCATTTCAACTTTTCTTCCGTTTTCTATTGGTCCCATAGGAACTGATCTATAAAAACATGATCTATAACCAACATGACAACTAGCTCCATCACCGATATCAACTGTTAACCATATTGAGTCTTGATCATCATCAATTCTTATTTCAGTAACCTTTTGTGTAAAACCACTTGTTTTACCTTTGTGCCAGATAGCTTTTCTCGATCTACTAAAATAGTGAGCCTCTTTAGTTTCAATTGTCTTTTTAAGAGCTTCTACATTCATATATCCATGCATCAAAATATCCTTTGTTTTTGAACACATAGTAATAACTGGGATTAACCCATCATTATCAAATTTTGGTGATAGAAGATTTCCCTCTTCAATATCGTAGATATTTTCTCTTTTTTTGAACATATGCGGTGACTATGTAGCACATATATGAATATATTAAATATTTTTAAATTGAAGTAATTACTGTATAAAAAAGCGCTATGAAATTAGTAAAAGACACAGATGACAAAAGTTTAGATACAAAGCAGGTTTCAGACAAAGAAGCTGAAGACGCTTTTAGAACTATCCTTTCTTGGATGGGTGAAGATCCAAGTAGAGAAGGTTTATTAGAAACTCCTAAGAGAGTGGTAAAAGCTTTTAAAGAATACTTCAAGGGTTACAAAGAAGATCCAAATAAAATCTTAGACAAAACTTTTGGTGATGTTGAAGGTTATGACGACATGGTTGTTCAAAAAAATATTTCAGTGCAAAGTCATTGTGAACATCATATGGCTCCAATTATTGGAAAAGCACACGTAGCTTATATTCCAAAAGAAAGAGTTGTAGGGTTAAGTAAGTTAGCAAGAGTAGTTGAAGTTTTCTCAAAAAGATTACAAACACAAGAGAGACTTACAATGCAGATAGCAAACACTTTAATGGAATCATTAGATGCTAAAGGAGTTGCAGTAACTATTGATTCAACTCATCAGTGTATGACAATGAGAGGTATTAAAAAAGAACAAGCAACCACGGTTACAAATTACTACTTAGGCCAATTCAAAGAAGATTTAAGTTATCAAAATAGATATTTACGATTTATCAGCACTAAGTTAAAAGATTAAGGTGTCCGATCAATTCAAAGCAATAGTCCTTAACCAAGAAGGCGAAAACTTTTCGCGTGAAGTAAAATCTTTAGATAAAAGTTTTTTAAAACATGGTGATGTAACTGTAAAAGTAGATTATTCAGATTTAAATTTTAAAGATGGAATGATTCTAAAGAATGGGGGAAGATTAGTTAAAGAATATCCTCATATTCCAGGAATAGATTTTTCTGGAACTGTTATTCAAAGCGATAATCCAAAATTTAAAGAAGGTGATGAAGTAATACTTACTGGTTTTAGAGTGGGAGAAGTTTTTTTTGGAGGGTTTTCACAAATTGCAAAAGTAAGTGGAGACTTTTTAGTTAAAAAACCAGAAAGTTTAACTAGCAAACAAGCAATGATTTTAGGAACAGCAGGTTTAACTTCTTTAATGAGTGCATTTGCTATTCAAGCAAGAGAAAGTATTTTATTAGGAGAAAAAGTTAATGATGTTTTAGTAACTGGTGCAACAGGCGGAGTTGGTAGTTTAGCAGTTATGGCTTTAACTAAATTAGGTTACAACGTTACTGCAGTAACAGGAAAAGATTCTAAGTCAGAATATTTAAAATCATTAGGTGCTAAAAACATTATAAATAGGGCTGAATTTGATAAAGACCCGAGACCAATAGACAAAGGTTTATGGGATGGAGTAGTTGATACTGTAGGTGGAAAAATTTTAGCAAACGCAATAGCTCAAACAAAATCAAATGGAATTATAGCAGTTTGTGGAAATGCAAACAGTAATGAGCTTAACACAAATTTACTTCCATTTATGTTAAGAGGTATTAAGGTTTGGGGAATGGACTCCGCTAATTGCAGTATAAAGAGAAGAGAATTTATTTGGGGAGAAGCATCTAAATTAATTGATTTTGATTTAATTGAAAAATCAGTTTTAACTGTTAGCTTGGAGGAATTAGTTGAAACTTATACAAAAATTTTAAAAGGTGAAATTGCTGGAAGAGTATTAGTTGATTTAAATAAATAATGGATTGGGATAAATTAAAAATTTTTCATGCAGTAGCAGAAGCTGGTAGTTTTACAAACGCTACTGTTAACTTAAATCTTAGTCAATCAGCAATTAGCAGACAAATTCAATCATTAGAACAAGATTTAAAAGTACAATTATTCGAAAGACACGCTAGAGGATTAACACTTACAGAAAATGGCGAATATGTCTTTAAAACAGCCCATGAAGTAATAAGTAAACTAAAAGAAGTTGAAACCTCATTAGGAGACCAAAAAAATAAGCCGACAGGTAAATTAACAATTACTACTGTAAGAAGTTTTGGAACTCACTGGTTAACACCAAGAATTCAAGAATTTATGAGACTTAACCCTGAAATTGAAATCGAATTAGTTTTTGATGACAAAGAATTAGATTTAAGTACTCGACAAGCTGATATTGGAATTTTCATGAGAAGACCAAAGCAGCTTAATTATATTCAAAAAAAATTAGTTGATATTAAGTATTATATTTATGGATCAAATAAGTACTTAGAAAAAAATGGAATGCCAAAAACAATAGGTGATTTAAATAAACATAAATTTATTTCTTTTGGAAAAGGTGCTCCATCACCAGTTTATAATCCTGATTGGGCATTAAAAATTGGAATGCACGATGGAAAGAAAAGAAAAACAATAATGAAAGTAAATAGTGTTATGGGATTATTGCTAGCAGTTGAGTCTGGAGTAGGATTGGCTGCACTTCCAGAATATCTAGTATCAAATTCAAATAACGTTATTAAAGTGCTTCCAAAAGTGGAAGGACCAATAACTGAAGCTCACTTTGTATATCCGCAATCATTAAAAAACACAGCTAGAGTTCAAGCTTTCAGAAATTTCTTATTCAGTAAAATTGGCGACTGGAAATAGATAATAGTCAAAAACACCTTAAATTATTAATAAAAACGTAATCTGCGACATTATTGCGATTGATAATCATTCGCATTGAGAATAATTCTCATTCGCAAATTAATTAGGGTAAAGAAAAGGATACAATGAAAAAAGTAACAATAATAAGTTTATTTATTTCTTTAACAGTCTCGTCTTTTGCGATTGCAAATGAAGTAAATATTTTCAATGCAAGACATTACAAAGCAGATAATGAGCTTTATAGCAAATTTACCAACAAAACTGGAATTAAAGTTAACCTGATTAATGGAAAGGCTAGTGCATTAGAAAAAAGAATGATCGAGGAAGGCACAGATTCTTCTGCTGATCTTTATATCACTGCTGATGCTGGGAGATGTGGAGCTTTCAAGACTAAAGGAATGACTCAAAGTGGTTTGGTGTCTCCAACAATTAAATCTTCTGTTCCAAAAAATTTTAGAACTTCACACTGGGTAGGAGTAGCTAAAAGAGCAAGAATAATTTACTATTCACCAGAAAGAGTTAGTGGTGCTGAATTATCAGGTCTTACATATGAAGGTCTAGCTGATCCAAAATGGAAAGGTAGATTAGTAATTAGAAAATCAAGCAATATTTACAACAAATCTCTTGTAGCTTCATTGATTGAGAATAATGGAAAGAAAGCTGCTGCTGAATGGTCTAAAGGAGTTGTTGCTAATATGGCAAGAACACCAAAAGGAAATGACAGAGCTCAAATTATGGCAGTTGCAGCTGGAGAAGCTGACATTGCTGTAGCGAACACTTATTACTTGGCACTAATGCTATCTGGTAATAAAGGAGCAGAACAACAAGCGGCTGCTAAAAAAGTTAAGGCATTTTTTCCTAATCAAAATGATAGAGGAACACACATGAATATTAGTTGTGCAGCTTTAGTAAAAGGGGCTCCTAATAAAGCAAATGCTATTGCTCTTGTTGACTTTTTATTATCACCAGAGGCTCAGGAACATTTTACAAATAATACTTTTGAGTTTCCAATGATAGCTGGGGTATCTCCAAATCCATTGGTAGTGAATAATTTAGGATTAGATTTTAAACAAGATTTAACAACTAAAGTTTCAAGCTATGGAAAAAATCAAGCTGCTGCATTAGAGGTAATGACAGCTGCTGGATGGAAGTAAGGAAAAAGTGAGAAAGAATTTATTTAATTTTAATTTAGACATTTCTCCAGGCAAAAGTGGTTCTCTAGAGGGTCATATAACTTGTGAGCCATGCTTGTCACAATGTGAAAAAATTAAAAAAAAAATAAATAATAGAAAATTATCTGATATCGGAAATGATGATATTGATCGTGTCATTAATGTTTTTGATTTAAAAAGTTAATTTTCAAAAAGTGAACATAACTCAATAGTTATTTACCCTACTATTGATTATGTTCACTTGAAAAAAAGGGTAAAAATGTATTTAAAAAAAATTAATTTTTGGTTTTTAAGTTCTTTACTGGTATCAATTTTTGTTGCTATACCAATTGTTACTGTATTTACAAGTTTTTTTGAGGATACATCAAATTATTATAAAATTCTAAAAGATACCTTTTTGTTTGAATATATTTTTAATTCACTAGTTTTGCTGATTAGTGTTTTAGTTTTAACTTTTTTAATTGGAACCAGTACGGCTTATTTAGTTTCTTTTTATAAATTTCCTTTTAGTAATTTTTTTAAATGGGCACTTATATTATCTTTTGCTGTACCTCCTTATATTTACGCATATTCATTGACAGCTTTCTTTGAAAATTATGGAACTTTATATTCGATATTGAAAAATTTGTTTGGAGAGGCAAATTATAATCAAAGTATTCCAAAGTTTGATGGTCTGATAGGGGCTGTACTTTCTCTATCTTTTTCACTGTTTGCTTATGTTTATATTCTCTCAAGAGCATCATTTCAGTATCAATCTCAAAATTTAATTGATTTAGGTAGAAATTTAGGATTTTCAAAAGCAAAATCCTTTTATTCCTTAATTTTACCTGCCGCTAGACCAGCAATTGTTGCAGGCCTTTCTCTAGTTGCGATGGAAACTTTAGCCGAATTTGGGGCGGTTGATTTCTTTTCTATAAATACTTTAACAACAGGTATTTACAATTCTTGGATTACATTTGATGACTTGGCTTTCTCAAACAGGATATCTTTTTTTCTTCTTTTATTTATTTTTGCAATATTTATTTTGGAAAATTTATCTAGAAAAAAAGCAAGATATCACGCTAATACTAAAGGTGGATTTAAACAAAAAGAAAAAATTCAACTATCAGGAACTAAAGCATTTTTTGCGTTCTCAATTTGCTTCGTAGTTTTTTTCTTAAGTTTTTTATTTCCACTAAGTCAAATGCTTTATTGGACATTAAAATTTCCTGAAAATCTTTTTGATATTCCAGTAGTAACTTTAACATTAAACACCTTGTACCTGGTTTTATTATCAAGCATAGTTTTAATAATTTTTTCTTTAATTTCTAATTATGGAAATAGAGTTTCTAAAAATAAAACTTTAAATGCTTTATCTACTTTGTCTATTTCTGGTTATGCAATTCCAGGAGTAATTTTAGCAGTGGCATTTATAACTTTTATTGCTTGGTTTGATGACAATGTTGTAAAAGCACTAGGTTTTTTATCTATTAAAAAAATGTTTATTGGTTCTATTCTAGGACTTGTCTTAGTTTATTTTGTAAGATTCTATTCTTTAGCTTTTAACGGAATAAAATCTGGTTATGAAAAAATAAATATTTCTGTTGATGAAAGTTCATATTTACTTGGTTACTCTAAAAAGAAAACTTTTATGAATATTCATGTACCTTTTTTAAGAAATTCTCTTTTATTTGTTGGAATACTAATTTCTTTAGAAATAATAAGAGAATTGCCAATTACTTTGATTTTAAGACCTTTTAATTTTGAGACATTTGCAACTACAGCTTATATATCTGCTTCAGAAGACTTATTAGAAGCCGCAGCTGTTCCTTCATTATTTTTAATTTTAATTGCAACTCTATTTATAATGCTTACATCTAAATATATACTGAGGGAAAATGAGCGATAGTTATTTAGAGATTAAAAATGTTGATTTCACTATAGGTGGAAAGATTAAAGTCAAGAATGCATCTTTTGTGATTGAAAATGAAGGAGAGACTTTGTGTATTCTTGGTCCTTCAGGAATTGGAAAAACCACAATACTTAGAACTATAGCCGGTTTAGAAAAAATTGATAAAGGTTCAATAAAATTAAACGGAAAATTATTATCGTCTAAAGATAAAAATATAGAACCTGAAGATAGAAACATATCTTTAGCTTTTCAGGACAACAGTTTATTTCCTCATTACACAGTTGAAAAAAATATTTTATTAGGCGCTGAGAGAAATAAAGGAAAAAGAAAGAAAAAGCTAAGTTTTAAAGAGATTGTAGATTTTCTTGATATAGAAAAAATATTACCAAAATATCCTCATGAAATTAGTGCAGGGGAGGCGCAAAGAGCGTCACTAGCAAGATCGCTATTAACACAGCCTGACCTTTTACTTTTAGATGAGCCACTATCTAATGTAGATCAAAGTTTTAAAGAAGAAATTCAAGTAAGATTAAAAAAAATATTAAGTAAATTAAAAATTACAACAATAATAGTTACTCATGATTCTTACGAAGCTTTTTATCTTGGTACTAAATGTGCAATTATATTAGATGGCCAAATTAAACAGTTTGACGATCCTTATAATGTTTATCATTTTCCAAACTCAGTCGAAGTAGTAAATTTTTTAAATCGTGGAATATTAATTCCAGCAAAAGTAACAGGAGAAAATTCGTTAGAAAATGAGGATCTTGGAACAATTAAAGGTAATTTTATTAAGCATTATCCAAAAGGTTCAAATGTACAATTATTATTACAACCAGAAGACCTTGAGCACGATGATAAAAGCAACCTAAAGCTAGAAGTAGTAGATCGAAAATTTAGAGGAACAAACTTTATCTATACTTTAAAAACCAACAGCGATTTATTAATACCAGTTTTTGTTCATTCACATCACGAACATCAACATGAAGCTGACGAAAAGTTTGGAATTAAAAGACCGATTAATATTGATCACATAGTTTGTTTTTAATAAAACAAGCAAATGCTTACCAAAAAACAATTATTTACTCGAGGGATGTTGGATATTTCTCCACACATGCTCTCTGTTATTCCATTTGGAATAATTTGTGGAGCAATCGGTGTTGAACTCGGATTTCACCCATATTTAGTTTACGCAATGTCTTTCATAATTTTTGGAGGAGCTTCACAGATAGTATTTTTACAATTGTTATCAGGGGGCGCATCTAGTTTAGTTGCAGTTGCCTCTGTTGGAATTATAAATTCCAGACATTTATTATATGGAGCTGTTTTATCTGAATATTTAGAAAAATTATCTTTTATAAAAAAATTATTAATTTCTTATGTTGTTGTAGATCAAGGGTTTGCTGAGTCTAACAAGTTTTTCAAAAAAAATAGAGGTGAAGAATTTTTACATTATCATTTAATTGGTACCGGTTGTACAATGTGGGTTTGTTGGCAGATAGCAACTTTATCAGGTATTGTTTTAGGATCATTTGTTCCAGATGAACTCGGATTAAAATTTGCAATTCCTCTAACATTTATAGCAATTGTTGTTCAGGATTTAAAAAAATTAGATCATGTAATTGTAATGATTACTTGTGGCTTGAGTTCATTGTTATTTTTTGACGCTCCATTTAAATCCTACATAATTATTTCACCCATAATTGCTTTATTTGTGGCTGCACTATTATTGAGGTTAAAAAAATGACTCTTACTGCAATAATTTTTGCTGGGATATTAACTTACTTTACTAGAATGACTATGATCGCTTTAATAAGTAGAGATATGTTGGGAGATAAAATTAAAGCAGTATTGGAATACGTTCCTTCTGCAGTATTCCCAGCAATAATATTTCCAGGAATATTTATAAGTGATTTTGGAACTTTTATAGAAATGAATGATCCTAAAATTTTTGGAGCATTAGTTGCTGTAATTGTAGGTTATTTCTCAAAAAATATTATTGCAACAATATCAGCTGGCTTAATTTCTTATTGGTTTTTAATATTTGTTGTCTTTAATTAGCACCTAACTTAATGTTTCTACTTACATTGATATCTATTAATTGTGGTTTTGCTAAATTAAGATTTGACATAAGCTCAACATATTCATCAACATTTTTAACCTGCAATCTTGGATTAAATTTTTTTTCATTAGCAATTGTACTAAATTCTTTGCCGTTATAATCATGACCAGGATACAAAATGGTCTCCTCAGGTAATTTTAACAATCTATTAAAGATTGAATTATAAGCATCTTTTGAACTACCATTTTGAAAATCAGTTCGACCAGTGCCATTAATTAAAAGAGTATCCCCTGAAAATAAATAGTTATCCATTAAGAAACTATAACTGTCAGAAGTATGACCAGGTGTATACATCGCTTTGATTTCTATTTGATCAATTTTTATTATTTCATCATCTTTTACTTTAATTTCTACAGCATCAGCAGGGGTATGTTCCCCCATAAGTGTAGAGCAATTTGTTGCTTGCTTAAGTTTACTTGCTCCAGTTACATGGTCAGCATGAATATGTGTATCTATTACCTTAACTAGTTTTAAATCTAATTCGTTTAGTAACTTAATGTAGCTTTCAACATTCTCAATTACTGGATCAATTATGACTGCCTCGCGACCTTTTGCCGAAGCGATAATATAAGTATATGTTGAAGATTTTTCGTCAAATACTTGTTTAAAGATCATTAAATATTATTATCAAATAATTATGAGTACCTCTACATTTCATTGGTCTTGTAAACACACTTGGAAACGCAGCGCAAAAAATACTATGTGGTGTGTAATTGGTTGTTCTATAGGTGATTTTGGGACAATTTTATTTTTTCAATTAACACAAATACCATTTCCTATTTTAGCGATTATGATTTTAGCTATTATTAATGGCTTAATCACAAGTATAATCCTTGAAACTATTATTCTTATTAAGCAAGGTTTCTCATTTAATGGAGCCTTAAAAACTGCGTCAGGTATGAGTTTGATTTCAATGCTAAGCATGGAAATTATGATGAACCTTACAGACTATTTATTAACTGGTGGAGCAATTTTAACATGGTGGGTTGTACCGATAATGTTGATTGTTGGGTTTTTAACTCCATGGCCATATAATTATTGGCGTCTTAAAAAATTTGGAATTAATTGTCATTAATAAATTTAGAGCATTCTTTTTAATAAATTATCATTAAAAAAAATTTTATGTACTATCACAGCCAGTATATGAATTGAAATTAGAGCGATCATAAAATAATTAGATAAAATATGAATTTCATAAAATTGATCAGCTAATCCAAAATTATCTTGAATTTTTATTTCTTTAAATAAAATTATTAATGTTTCTCCATTAAATAATTTTTTTAAAATCCCTGAAATTGTGATTGATAAAATTGTCACATATAAAAGTAGATGATTTAATTTTGCTAAAAACTTTTGTCCTTTAAAAATACTAGGTTCTAATTTTGGTGTAGGATTAAATATCTTAATAAGTAATCTTATTATTACTAAGTAAAATAAAGACAATCCTATTATGATATGGATATTTTCAATATTAATTCTTTGTTCACCAAAGTCTAAATCTACAAGATAGAAACCAAGTGGAATTTGAATAAATAGTAGTAACGCACTAACCCAATGCAAAATCTTTGAAATAACACCATACTCTGTTATGGTATTTTTTATATGCATACTTTAGTTAAACACATAAACAGTTCTTTTAAAATATTTTTATTATCAACAATTATTTTATTAATTGGGTTTAATTCAAATGCAGAGATGACTGCTGAGGAAATCATTAAAAATAGACAGGCCTTGTTTAGTAAAAACTATCGAACAGCAAAAAAAGTTAAGTCATTAGCTTCAAATCTTGATTTTGAAGATGCTGTATTATTAATGAATGAAATGAGTGAAAATTATAGAGTGTTATCTGAATTATTTCCTGATAATACAAAAGAAGGATTTGATACCGAAGCGTTACCCATAATATGGGAAGAAAAAGATAAATTTACCAAATTAATGCTAAAGGCTTCTGATGATATGACACAACTTGCGTCTATAATTGAAGATGCTGACGATGTGGGGGGCGTCCTTACTAAATTGATGTGGAGTAATTGTAAGGCTTGTCATAACAGGTATAGAGAAGAACATTAGTTACCAAGCAGGAATGATACCTCAAAAAGTTAAAGATCATATTGAAGAATATATTAGTCAAGAAGTTTATGTTCAAATTGCTATAATTAAGGGTAAAGAAAAGGTTTCAACAGAAATAGCTATTGATAAATATTTTAACACAAATCATTTTAGAGATTTTTCAGAGGGTAAACCTTATTTTCATTTTATTGATGGATTAAGAGATAAATGCCTTGGAAAACTTAAAGATTCTCCTATGAGAGATAAGGCAACAGAGGACGAAACTATTAAATTATTACAGAAAAAATTAAATGATTTAACTGATGATGAGCTTGAAGACACTTATTGGGAAATAGAAACAGGAGAATTTTTTTCAGGAGAACAAATAAAAGAATTAGAAAAAAATTGCAGTGAATTAATTAAAGAGCTTAATCTTTCAAATAAAAATAAAAAAGAAGTTCAAAAAACTATTTTGAGTTTTTGTGAAAACTATGAAAAGTTGTGTCAAAAAAAATACCCAGAAGCTCCACTTCCACTAGAAATATTAAAATCTGTAAATTAGTTTTTAAAGGGTTCGCTCTTTAAGTGTATACCTAAAGAGCTCCCTTGTATCGCCTCTTTGGCATTATAATTCCGAGAGGAATTTATTTTTCGTTATATTTTTGAAATATGAGCTGTTCAGCTAAGTATCAGGTGGTGAAAGTATTAACATAAACCTCCTTCTATAAAAAAGGTAATTATAATTTATACAATTTCAATTTATTTATTTTAATTTTGAGTAAATATATTTATTGAATACAACCTAGTGCTTTAGTAGATTCCCGGTAACTTAAGTTACTTCTTAAATTATTTTTTATTTATTAATTCACTAATAAAATTTTCACCGTAACCATCATCAACAGCTTTTTGGAAATAATTTTTATTAACTTCGGCAACTTTTTCAGCTTCAGGAAAATCTTTTAACAAGTCTTGAATATAAGTTAAATCTTTTACAGAATTACTTGCTGTAAATTTAAATCCAGTAAAATCACCTTTTAAAAGATTGTCAAAAACTCTATTGAGTGCTGCAGAATTTCCAGAACCAAGTTTTGCAACATCAAATACTTTTTTTAAATCTAAACCCATTTCTGTAGCACTTTTAGCCAAATGATTAACTAATGCAGCATTTCCAAGGGATAAAAAATTATTTAAAAGCTTAGATTTTGCTCCCATTCCAACAGTCCCAAAATGAAAATATTCTTTACAGAAAAAATTAAGGTATGGTTCAGCAATTTTAAAATTTTCATCTGACGCTCCAACAATTCCTCCCAATATACCTTCCTCTGCTTGAACAGGTCCTCCCATTACAGGACATTCAACATATTTAATATTTTTTGCTTTGAATATTTCCTCGGTTTCCATTGAGCCAGTTTTGTTGTGAGTAGTGATATCAATAATTAAAGTTTTACTATCTAAAATATCAGATATTTTTTCAGAAATTAATTTTGCTATAGGAGTGTTGGTAACACACATAAACATCGCATCTAAATTTTTACTAGAAAACTCTTCAAAAGATTTTACTTCTTCAGCTCCATCGCTGATAATTTTCTCAATTGGTTTTCTATTTTTATTAGCAATGACAAAAAGCTTATTTTTATGTTTTAAAATATTTTTAGCTATTCCATAGCCCATATATCCAACACCAATAAAACCTATATTTTTCATTTAAACCTCACTATTTAACTTTTCTTTTTACCTTCTGTTCTTATGAACATTATACCAAAAACAATAATTCCTATTACACCAACAATTTTATTATAATCAAACGGTACACCAAAAATTAGGAAATTAATAATTGTAGACCAAACTAATTGTGAGTATTGAAAATTAGTTACAAATGATAAATTAGAAAGTTGAATCGCATAAATAATCAAAGAATGACTTACAAAACCTGCCACACCAAGAATTACTAAATAAAGCCAAAAGATATTTTTCTCTAATGGCACCCAATTAAAAAATATAAAAATACTAAAAATTATTGCACCTAAAATTGAAGTATAAAATATAGCAGCAAATGGATCGTTATCGCCAGATACAACTTTGGTAAAAAATTGATAAAGAGCCCAGCAAATTGGAGGAACAATTGGGAATATTAAATCTAAACTAAATATTCTCATACTTGGACCTAGTGAATAAACAATCGAGCCAAAGCTCAATAACATTAAAAGTATACCTTTTGTACTTAAGATATCTTTCAGGAAGTATGCTGAAAGTAATGAAACGATTAAAGGAGCTGTAAAGAAAACAACATAAATATCTACCAAGTCAAATTTCTGTAAAGAATAAAACATAAACGAAGTGGCAGTGACCATTAATATCGATCTAATTATTTGGACTTTAAAATTTTTTTTTAAATTTACTTTTGGCTTAAAAATTACAAAAAATATAATTAAAGATACCAAGTGAAAAAAAAATCTTCCCCAAATTGCTTGAGTAACTGGCATTACCGTTCCAAGATACTTTGCTGTAGAGTCCATACAAACAAACATAAAAAAACCACCAGCGGCTAATAAAATTACATTAATTAAGGATGTTTGTTGAGGCACAGAAAAAATAAATTACATTACAACGCCTACTTGCCAAGGATTAAACTCCTCGTCACCGTAGCCGTTGATTTCACTTTTTGATTTATTCCCTGAAGCAGTATTTACAACTAATTCAAATATTTTTTGACCAACTTCTTCAACTTTTTCTTTTCCTTCAGCAATTGTCCCGCAATTAATATCCATGTCTTCAGACATTCTTTCAAACATTGCTGAATTCGTAGAAAGTTTTAAACTTGGAACTGGCTTGCAACCAAAGCAAGATCCACGTCCTGTTGTAAAGCAAATAACATTAGCACCTGATGCAACTTGACCAGTTACAGATACAGGATCATAACCAGGAGAATCCATAAAATTAAAACCTTTATTTTTTAAAGGTTCAGCATAATGCAATACATCTTGAAGAATAGAGTTTCCTCCTTTTGCAACAGCACCTAAGGATTTTTCTAATATAGTTGTAAGGCCACCTTTTTTATTTCCTGGCGCAGGATTGTTATCCATAGAACTGTTATTGATTGAAGTATAATGTCTCCACCACTCAATTCTATTTATTAGTTTATCAGCAGTCTCTTGTGAGCTCGCTCTATTTATTAACAAATGTTCAGCTCCATAAATTTCTGGAGTTTCAGATAAAATTGAACTTCCACCTTTTTTAACTAAAAGATCTGCTGCAACTCCCAATGCAGGATTTGCAGTTATCCCTGAATATCCGTCCGACCCACCACATTGAAGAGCTAAAGTTAGATGACTTACTGGTTGTGAAGTTCTTTGAACATTATTAGCTTCTGAAAGCAAATTTTTAATTTGAGATAACACTTTTTCGACTATTTTTTTAGTTCCACCTTCATCTTGGATTGTTAGAAAATGAATTCGGTTATGTTTTTTTAAAGACTCATCAAATAAACTAACTTGCGCACATTCACATCCTAAACCAATAACAAATACATGAGAAAAATTGGGATGATTTTTAAATCCATCTATAGTTCTTTGAAAAATTTGCATTCCTTCACTTTCAGTATTCATTCCACATCCTGTTGAGTGAGTAATTGGTACTATGCCATCAATGTTTGGGTAATCTTTTAAAATGTCAGAATATTTAATCTTCTCAACTATCATTTTAGTGACAGTAGCTGAGCAATTTACTGTACTTACAATTCCAATGTAATTTCTAGTAGCAACCTGTCCATTATCTCTTAAAATTCCATTAAAGAAAGTGTCTGCTTTTTCATCAATAACATGTTTTTTATCTGTAACTTTAAAATCTCTTTTAAATTCTCTAAATTCTAAATTATGAGAATGAACATGCTGTCCTGGTTTAATATCATCTAAAGCAAATCCAATAATTTGATCATATTTTATGATTGGATCACCTTTTTTAATAGTTTTTAAACAAACTTTGTGTCCAAAAGGGATTGGATCAATAGTACTGATCTCATGACCTTCAATTTTAGTTTTTTCAGGAATAATAAATTGGCTAACGCCCACATTGTCATTCTTGTTTAAAACTATTAGATTATTCATAAATTTATTATATAACCAATAACTTAAACAAACCATTATTTAAATTATGCCTAAAAAAAGAAAAAAGAGTTTCCGAAGTCAACAGTGGTTCAATAATCCAAAAAACCCTGACATGACGGCCTTATATCTAGAAAGGTATTTAAATTATGGTCTTACAAGAAAAGAATTACAATCTGGCAATCCAATTATAGGAATAGCGCAATCTGGCAGTGATCTATCTCCATGCAATAGACATTTCATGTCTTTGAGTAAAAGAATAAAAGATGGAATTAGAAGAGCAGGTGGCATACCAATGGAATTTCCTACTCACCCAATTCAAGAAACTGGAAAAAGACCGACAGCAATGTTGGATAGAAATCTTTCTTACTTGTCACTAGTTGAAGTTTTGTATGGATACCCGATTGATGGAGTTATCTTAACAACAGGATGTGATAAGACTACACCAGCAGCTTTAATGGCAGCTGCTACAGTAAACATTCCTGCAATAGTTTTATCAGGCGGCCCAATGTTAGATGGAGTTTATAAAGGAAAATTAGCTGGTTCAGGAATGGTAGTTTGGGAAGCAAGAAAAATGTTAGCTAAAGGAGAAATTAAATACGAAGAATTTATGGATATGGTTGCATCTTCTGCACCGAGTGCTGGACATTGTAATACAATGGGAACAGCTTCTTCAATGAACTCTGTTGCTGAAGCATTAGGTATGTCTTTACCAGGGGGCGCTGTTATTCCAGCTCCCTATAGAGAAAGAGAACAAATTTCTTACGAAACAGGAAAAAGAATCGTTGGAATGGTTCATGAAGATTTAACACCGTCAAAAATTATGACACGTAAAGCTTTTGAAAACGCAGTAGTAGTTGCAAGTGCTATTGGTGGATCTAGTAATTGTACGGCTCATCTAAGTGCTATTGCAAAACATATGGGAATTAAATTTGATCTTTCTGATTGGCAAAAACTTGGGCACAACATACCTTTATTAGTAAATTGCCAACCTGCAGGAGAATACTTAATGGAAAGTTTTCACAGAGCTGGGGCAATACCTGCAGTAATGAAAGAATTAATTAAAAATAAAAAAATTCATACAAAAATAAAGACAGTTACAGGAAAAACTGTAGGAGAGAATTTAAGAAAGAAAGTTGATGTAGACAACAAAGTAATTAAAACATTTAAGAATGCATTGACTGAAAAAGCTGGTTTTTTAGTTATGAAAAGCAACTTTTTCTCATCTGCTATCATGAAAACATCTGTAATCAGTAAAGAATTTAGAGATCAATATTTATCAAATCCTAAACACCCAAATGTTTTTGAATGTAATGCTATAGTTTTTGAAGGTCCAGAGGATTATCATAAAAGACTTAATGATAAAAAATTAAAAATAGATGAAAACTCTCTATTAATTATTAGAGGCTGTGGACCCGTTGGTTATCCTGGATCAGCCGAAGTAGTTAACATGCAACCACCAGATAGATTATTAAAAAAAGGAATAAGACATCTACCAACTTTGGGTGATGGAAGACAAAGTGGAACATCAGAAAGTCCATCAATTTTACATGTTTCACCAGAGTCTGCAGTAGGTGGAGATCTAGGAATTGTTAAAACTTACGACAAAATAAAAATAGACTTAAATAAAAGAAGAGTTGATTTATTGATTTCTCAAGCTGAATTTAAAAAACGAAGAAAAAATAAAAAAGTATTTAAACCAAATAACCAAACTCCTTGGCAGGAAATATTTAGAAATACTGTTGGTCAATTGGATGACGGTGCATGTATTAATTCTCGAGGTAAATATTTAGACGTATCACATACCAAAGGTTTACCAAGAGATTCTCACTAATATGAAGCCCAAAATATTAGTTTCTAGAAAAATCTCAGATTTAGCAGAAGAAAAACTTCAAAAAGAATTTGAAGTAACTCTTAATCTAAAAGACGAACCTATTCCAGAAAGCGAATTAATTAAAATTGTTAATGATTATGATGGAATGATATCAACAGGTTTTGATAAAATTGGTGAAAATTTTTTTAAAAATTTAAATGGCAAATTAAAAATTATAGCTCAGGTTGGTGTTGGATATGATAATATTTCAATTAAATCTGCTGAAGAAAAAAAAATTAAAGTAACAAACACTCCCAATGTATTGAATGAGGCAGTAGCTGAAACCACTATACTTTTGATTTTAGCTGCATCTAGAAGAATTGGTGAAGCCTATAATTTAGTCAGAGCAGACAATTGGAAAAATCAAAAACCAGATTTAACTAAATTTATGATTGGAAATTCTGTTACAGGCAAAACTCTAGGTATCATTGGTATGGGTCGTATTGGAAGAATAGCTGCAAAAAGTGCTAAAGCTTTTGGAATGAAGATAATTTATTACAACAGAAATAAACTCCCTGTTGATCTAGAGGATGGAGCAAAGTATTTTTCTGATATTAAGACTATGCTACCAGAGTGTGACTTTGTAAGTATACACACACCAGCAACAGTTGAAACCAAACATATTCTTAATTCTTCAACAATAAGCTTGTTACCAAAACATGCTGTAGTGATAAATACTTCAAGAGGATCAACTATTGATGATGATGCTTTGATAGATGCATTAGAAAACAAAAAAATTTATGCAGCAGGTTTAGATGTTTTTAATAATGAACCAAACTTAGATAAAAGATATTTAAAATTAGATAATTGTTTTGTTTTGCCTCATATTGGAAGTGCAACACATGAAACAAGATTAGCTATGA
>CACGHF010000011.1 GCA_902572775.1 uncultured Pelagibacteraceae bacterium | reverse complement strand
GTGAATTATTAATTAGTAAACTTAATTATGAAAATATTATAGGTAAAATAAGTGATCCAAACCAACTTCAGAAAAATTCAAATGCAATAGTTAGTATTCCAAAATCTTTAAATGAAGCAATTAATCTTTCAAAACAAAGTAATCCAGATATTCAAATTGCTAAATTTGATTTAGCAAAAGCGGAAAAAGAATTAGCAATTTCAGAGTCAGACTTGAAACCAACAGCTTCTTTATCATTAGAAAGATCATATACTGATGACCTAAGTTCTACTTATGCTGAAAGAGAAAAAGATATATTAAAGGCAACTGTTAGTTGGCCTTTTTATTCAGGTGGAAAAAAAAGATCAACTATTTCTAAAAATTCAAACTTAACTACTAGAAAAAGACTATTGTTAGATGATGCCGTAAGAACAAGCGAAACAAATGTTGCAAGTGCATGGTCTAGCTTAGAGTCTTCAGAAAGTTTTTTAAACTCTGTTAAAGTTCAAGTAAAAGCAGCTGAAATAGCCAACGAAGGAATTGCTGCAGAATATGAAAGAGGTTCGAGAACAACTTTAGATGTTATTCAATCAAATACCTTATTACTTGATGCTCAAATTTCTTTAGCAAGTTCCGAGAAAAACTATCTAATGGCTCAATACAATCTGCTTAAAGCGGTAGGCTTACTCAACAGCCAATATCTAAAACTTAAGTAATTATTTGATTTTTAGAGCAAAAAATAAATATATTGCTAATGAGAACAAAATGTGTACATTTATTCCATGATTCGAGTGTTAAAAAATTTAAAAAAAGAGGCAAAAAATGACGAAAAATAACCTAAAAGTAGTTAAATCTACTAAAGATCAAGAAATGGATGTTAAAGAAAAGAACAAAGCGTTAGACGCTGCAATAGCTCAAATTACAGATAATTTTGGAAAAGGCTCTGTAATGAAGCTTGGTGAAAAGAGAGCGATGGATATCGAGTCTGTTTCAACGGGTTCTTTAAGTCTTGATTTAGCTTTAGGTATAGGTGGATTACCAAAAGGAAGAATTGTTGAAGTTTATGGACCAGAGTCATCTGGAAAAACAACATTAGCATTACAAGTTGTTGCTGAAGCTCAAAAGAGTGGTGGAATTTGTGCATTCGTTGATGCAGAACATGCATTAGATCCAGTTTATGCAAAAAAATTGGGTGTAAATACTGAAGAACTTTTAATTTCACAGCCAGATACAGGTGAACAAGCTTTAGAAATCGCTGATACACTAGTAAAATCAGGCTCTATTTCAGTAATCGTTATCGACTCTGTTGCAGCTTTAACTCCAAAAGCTGAAATTGAAGGCGAGATGGGAGATCATCATGTTGGTCTTCAATCAAGATTAATGAGTCAAGCGTTAAGAAAATTAACAGGTTCAATATCAAACACAAACACGATGATGATTTTCATTAACCAAATCAGAATGAAAATTGGAGTTATGTTTGGAAGTCCAGAGACGACATCAGGTGGTAATGCACTTAAGTTTTACTCATCTGTTAGAATGGATATTAGAAGAATTGGTGCCATCAAAGATAAAGATGAAATTATTGGTAACTCTACAAGAGTGAAGGTAGTTAAGAATAAAGTAGCACCTCCATTTAAAGTTGTTGAATTTGACTTGATGTATGGAAGAGGAATTAGCAAGATGGGTGAACTAGTCGATCTTGGTTCTAAAGCAGATATAATTGAAAAATCAGGTGCATGGTATGCTTACAAAGGTGAGAAGATTGGTCAAGGTAGAGAAAATGCTAAGACTTATCTAGCTCAAAATCCTAAAGTTGCTGCAGAAATTGAAATGGCAATTAGAGAAAAAGCAGGTGTGATTTCTAAGAAAATAGAGGGAAATCCAATCGATCCTGAAAAATTAGAGAAAGAAAAGAAAGTAGCCGAAAAAGAAGAGGCTGATAAAGCAGAGGCTACTCCTCCATCTAAAAAGAATTAATAGGTCATCTTTATTAATAAAAGGCGCTTAATTTAAGCGCCTTTTTTCCCTTCGATATCTAGACATAGAATAAAAAAGCTGTATTTTAAAAATATGGCAGACAAAACACTCAATGAAATAAGAAATACATTTTTAAAGTATTTTGAAAAGAACGATCACAAGATTGTGGAATCTAGTAATTTGGTTCCCAACAATGATCCTACATTGATGTTTGCTAACTCTGGAATGGTTCAGTTTAAAAATGTATTTACTGGATTAGAAAAAAGAGATTACGTGAGAGCCACAACATCACAAAAATGTGTAAGGGCAGGCGGCAAACATAACGATTTAGAAAATGTTGGTTACACACCAAGGCACCATACATTTTTTGAAATGTTAGGTAATTTTTCTTTTGGCGATTACTTCAAAGAACAAGCAATTCATTATGCTTGGAACTTAATAACAAAAGATTTTGGAATAGATAAAAATAAACTTTATGTAACTGTATTTCATGAGGACGATGAAGCCTTTAATTTTTGGAAGAAAATAGCGGGTTTTAGCGATGATAGGATCATAAGGATAGCAACGTCAGATAATTTTTGGTCGATGGGTGAGACAGGACCTTGTGGACCGTGTTCTGAAATATTCTTTGATCATGGAGATCATTTACCAGGTGGATTGCCTGGGAGTAAAGATGAGGATGGAGATAGATTTATCGAAATTTGGAATTTGGTATTTATGCAATTTGAGCAAGTTACAAAAGATAAAAGAATAAATCTTCCAAAACCATCTGTTGATACAGGTATGGGGCTGGAAAGAATTGCAGCTTTACTACAAGGTACCCATGATAATTATGAAACAGATCATTTTAAAAAAATAATTAACTCTGCATCTGAAATTGTAAAAGTTAAATCAGAAAAATCTAATCTTTCAAGTTTTAGAGTTATCGCTGATCACTTAAGAGCAAGTTCATTTTTAATTGCTGAAGGTGTTTTACCTTCAAATGAAGGAAGAGGATATGTTCTTCGAAGAATTATGAGAAGAGGGATGAGACATTCTCATTTACTTGGATCCAAGGAACCAGTTTTTTATGATTTGTTTGACACTCTTAAAAATGAAATGTCAGGAAACTATCCTGAACTAGTAAGAGCCGAGTCTTTGATTAAAGAAACTTTAAAAATGGAGGAAGAAAAATTCTTAGTTTTATTAGATAGAGGAATAAAAATTTTAAATGATGAAATATCTAAAATAGATAAAGTGTTGCCAGGTGAAGTGGCTTTTAAATTATATGACACCTATGGTTTTCCATTAGATCTTACCGAAGATATTTTAAGAAACAAATCAATGTCAATTGACACTGAAAAGTTTCAATCTTTAATGAAGGAAAGCAGAGAACTCGCTAAGAAAAATTGGAAAGGCTCTGGTGATGCAGCGGTTGAGGATATTTGGTTTGGAATAAAAGATAAATTAGAAGCCACTGAATTTTTAGGATACGAAACTAATCAAGCTGAAGGAGTCGTATTATCTCTATTAAAAGATAATAAAGAAGTTGATCAATTAAAAGAAAATGATGAAGGAATGATTATAGTAAATCAAACTCCTTTTTATGGAGAGTCTGGAGGTCAGGTCGGTGATACTGGTGAAATAGTATCAAATGATTTTAAATTTGAAGTAACTGATGTTCAAAAAAAACTAGGAGACTTATTTGTTCATTATGGAAAGGTTAAGAATGGATCTATTAAACTTCAGGAAAGTGTAGAGTTAAAAATTGATGTGGAAAGAAGGGATAATACTCGTGCTTATCACTCAGCAACCCATTTATTACACGAGTCCTTAAGAAGAGTTCTTGGTACTCATGTAACGCAAAAAGGATCATTAGTAGAGCCAAGTAGATTAAGATTTGATTTCAGCCATATGAAGCCAATTTTGAATGAGGAAATTGATAAAATAGAAGAGTTTGTAAACACAATGGTTTCAAAAAAATCTGATGTAAAAACTAGATTAATGACACCTGATGAGGCAGTTGAAAATGGTGCTCTAGCATTATTTGGTGAAAAATACGGTGATGAAGTAAGAGTCCTTTCTATGGGAGACGAAGATGGAAAATATTTTTCAACTGAATTATGTGGTGGAACACACGTTAAAAACACTGGTGATATTGGTAAATTTAAGATCGTGAGCCAATCCTCAATTGCTGCAGGGGTTAGAAGAATTGAGGCTTTAAGAGACAAGCAATTAGAGGAATATTTAAAAAATAAAGAAAAATTATCAAACCTATCTGCAGAAAAAGATGAGGAAACAATTAAAGATTTAAGTCAGCAAATTATTAAATTAGGAGGAAAACCAAGTTTAGAAGAAACTGACCAAAAAACTTTAATCAAAAATTTAACTAAACAATTAGAGACTATTTCAGTAAATGCAATTTTAGAGGACAAATCAAAAAATATTATTAAAGACGAAGAAATTAATGGAGTTAAGTTAAGACTTCAAAAAATAGATGGATTACCTCCAAAAGAATTAAGAAAACTTGTAGATAAAGGTAAAAAAGATTTAGGCGAAGGTATTGTAGTTGTGTTTGCAAATAAAGATGACAAAGTTGGATTAGCTGTTGGAGTAACAGATAATTTAACAAGCAAGTTTGATGCAGTTCAATTTGTTAAAGTTGGCTCTGAAATAATTGGCGGTAAAGGCGGCGGAGGAAGAAAAGATTTTGCTCAAGCTGGTGGACAATATCAGTCAAAAATTGAAGAAGCTTTCGAAAAGCTTAAGAGTTTAGTTTAATTTCTTTTTTAAATTACCATCAATTTCATCTAAAAATTGATTTGTAGTTAAGAATTTACTATTTGGACCAACAAGAATTGCTAAATCTTTTGTCATTGATCCACTTTCCACACATTCAATACAAACTTTTTCTAAAGTCTGTGCAAATTTAATTAGTTCTTCATTACCATCTAATTTACCTCTGTGAGCTAATCCCCTTGTCCAAGCAAAAATTGATGCGATAGGGTTAGTTGAAGTTTCTTTTCCTTGTTGGTGCATTCTATAATGTCTAGTTACTGTTCCGTGTGCAGCTTCGGCTTCCATTACTTTTCCATCTGGAGTTAACAATGTACTCGTCATCAATCCTAAAGATCCATAACCTTGTGCCATAGTATCTGATTGCACATCTCCGTCATAGTTTTTACATGCCCAAATATATTTTCCACTCCACTTCATCGCACACGCAACCATGTCATCAATCAACCTGTGTTCGTAAGTTAAATTATTTTTTTCAAATTCACTCTTATATTCTTTGTCAAAAATTTCTTGGAAAATATCTTTAAATCTTCCATCGTATTGTTTTAGAATTGTATTTTTGGTTGACATATAAACAGGCCATTTTTTAATTAACCCATAACTAAAACAAGATCGTGCAAAGTCTTCGATAGACTTGTCTAAATTGTACATTGATAAAGCCACACCTGGACCTGTAAAATTAAATACTTCATATTTAATTTCATCTTTTCCATCTTCTGATGTCCACTTCACTTCCATTTTTCCTTTTCCAGGAACTTTAAAATCTGTTGCTCTATATTGATCACCAAATGCATGTCTTCCAATAATTACTGGATCTGTCCAAGAGGGAACAAGTTTTGGAATATTTTTACAAATAATTGGTTCTCTAAATACTGTTCCTCCAATTATATTTCTTATGGTTCCGTTTGGAGATCTCCACATTTTTTTTAAATCAAATTCTTCTACTCTTGCTTCATCAGGTGTAATCGTTGCACACTTAATTCCAACACCAATTTTTTTGATTGCATTCGCAGAGTCTATTGTGATCTGATCATCAGTATTATCCCTGCTTTTCATGCCTAAATCGTAATATTCAATACCAAGATCTAAATATGGGAGGATTAATTTATTTTTGATGAACTCCCATATAATACGAGTCATTTCATCGCCATCCAGCTCTACAACTGGGTTTTTTACCTTGATTTTGCTCATTAAATAAAAATTATCTTATTAATTGAATTTGATCGTTTTATATACATATTAATCGAAAATTAGCAAATAGAAGAATATGTTTAGTAAGATATTTCCAAAGATACACACTGAAGGATACAAGTTTATAGTAATAGCTGTATTCATAACCATCATTTTTTTAATTATTAATAATTTTTTAGGATTAATAGGAATATTACTGACTGTCTGGGTTTATTATTTTTTTAGAGATCCAGAGAGAACAATTATTGGAGATGATAACTACCTTGTTAGTCCAGCTGATGGAGAAGTGATTAAAGTTGAAGAAGTAGATGGACCAAAAGAACTTGGACTAGAAAATAAAAAATTTAAAAAAATAAGTATTTTTATGAACGTCTTTGATTGTCATGTAAACAGAACACCGTGCTCAGGTATTGTTGAAGATATTTTATACAAACCAGGTAAATTTTTAAATGCATCTTTAGATAAAGCAAGTGAAGACAATGAGAGAAATTATTATAAAATAAAAGACAAACATGGAAATGATATTGTAGTCGTTCAAATCGCAGGATTAGTTGCAAGAAGAATAGTTTGTGAAACAAATAAAAACCAAGAATTGAGCCAAGGTGATAGAATTGGAATGATTAGATTTGGAAGTAGAGCAGACGTTTACTATGAAAATTATGAACCACTAGTTAAAGTTGGTCAAACAGCAATTTCAGGAGAAACACTGCTGGCTAAAAATTAATTTATGGAACAGCCAAAAAACAATTTAAAAATTGTTACAGATAAAAAAACTAACGCAAGAGTAATTTTGCCTAATATGTTAACTCTTATTGGGGTTTGTATAGGTTTGTCGTCAATTAGATTTGCTTTAGACGGAAAATTTGAATTTGCAATTATAGCAATTATGTTTGCTGCTCTTATTGATGGATTAGATGGAAGAATAGCAAGATTAATTAAAGGGACATCAAAAGTTGGTAAAGAGCTAGATTCTTTAACAGATATGATAAGTTTTGGAGTAGCCCCAGCATTTATTATGTATTTCTGGAAACTTAATACATTAGGAAGATTTGGATGGTTGTTATGTTTAGTATATGTAATTTGCGTTGCTTTGCGTCTAGCTCGTTTCAATGTAAATACAGGTCAAGCACCTTCTTGGAGAGACAATTTTTTTGAAGGAGTTCCATCTCCTGCAGGAGGCATCTTAGTGCTAACTCCATTAATTTTTAGTCTTACAAGTTTTGATTTTATAAATATTAATTATGATGTTGTTGTTCCAGTTTTTTTTGTTATGACATCTTTATTGCTTATTAGTAAATTTCCAAGTTACTCTTTTAAAAAAATTGTAATTCAAAGAAAAGCAACTATTTTTTTATTATTTGGAATAGTTTTATTTTTTGGATTGCTTCTAGTTTACCCTTTTAATGTCATTTCTATTAGTGCGATTATTTACTTAGGTATGCTTCCTATTAGTTTTTTTCATTATCAAAAATTAAAAAAACAAAACGAAGATCAAAATTACAAAGATGAAGATGATGATCTTGAAGATATTTTGTAATGAAAAAAAATGTAATTGTATCGTTAGCTGATTCAAATTATTTCCCATTATTAAATGAGTTAATAGACTCTATTAAAAGATTTAAAGATAGTTCTGAAGTTGCGATTTGTATTTTAGATGCAGGATTATCAGAGGAACAAAAGGTACAACTGTCTTCAAAAGTTGATGAAATCAAGACTGCTGAATGGGATATAAAAGTCCCAGATAATAAAATTAAAGGGCGTGAATGGTTAAAGAGCCAAGTATCTAGAGCTTTTTTACCTAAATATTTTCCAAGCTATGAAAAGTATTTATGGATCGATTGTGATGCTTGGGTAAATGATTGGAAAAGTATTGAAATTTATTTTAAAGCTTGCGACGATGGAAAGTTGGGAATTACTCAGACTATAGGGCCAGGTTATAAAATCACTTCTAGGGTAAATTGGGTATTTGGAAAACTAGCTATAATAAAATCTCAAAATTTTAAACACGCTGTAAATTCAAATATAAGTTATGAAAAAGCAAGAAAGTTGGCTTTTGCTCCTCATATTAATATAGGTGTTTTCTCACTAGAAAAAAATTCAAATGCCTGGAAGTCCTGGCAGGAAAATTTAAAAGAAACATTAAAAGCTGGAGAAATATTTGGTTCAGAACAGTTAGCCATGAATATTTCAGTTTATATAGACAACATAGAAACTGAATTTCTCCCTTTAAACTGTAATTGGATTACAAGTAATCTTTTACCAAAATTTGATGAGGAAAAAGACACTTGGGTAGAACCTTATTTACCAAACTATAAAATTGGAATTATGCATTTAGCGGCAGGTATTTGGAAAGACAACAAAGATATGAGGTTAAATAAGGAAATTAAAATAGATATAAAAACTATCACAGGTAAAATTTTAAATAAAAGTTTAAGGTTTAATAATTAATTGAAAAAAAATAAAATCTCCAAGGATTGGGTAAATAAACAACGTAGAGACATCTATGTCAGGCAATCAAAAGTAGATGGCTATAGAGCTAGATCAGCCTACAAATTAATTGAAATTGATGAAAAATTTAAAATTTTTAAGGGAGGTCTATCAATAATTGATATTGGTGCAGCTCCAGGAAGCTGGTCACAGTATGCCCTTAAAGCAGCTAAAAGTGGAAAATTGATATCGGTAGATTTAAAAAAAATGGAACCCATAGGTAATAGTGTTCAAATCCAAGGAGATTTTACTGAAGAACAAACTCAAGAAGAAATTAAAAGAAATATAAACGGTAAAGTTGATGTTGTAATGTCTGATATGGCCGTAGATACAACTGGTATTAAAAATATAGATTCAATACAAACTGGAGAACTTTGTAAAGAGGCAATGTTTTTTGCAAAAGACTTAATGAAAGAAAATGCTTATTTTATTTCAAAAATTTTTATGGGTGGAACGTTTAACGAAATCGTCGCAGAGGGAAAAAAATATTTTAAAGAAGTAAAGGTTTTTAAACCAAAATCCAGCAGAAAAGATTCAAAAGAAAGTTTTATAATCTGTAGAAAAATTAGATAGAGACTTTTATTTTAAAAGGAATCGTATATAAAAGATTATGGTTCCCATAAAAGAAGCGCTTACCTTTGATGACGTTACATTAGCTCCGAAGTACTCAGAAATATTACCTTCTGATGCAGATACTAGTGTATCTTTAACAAAGCATTTGAAACTTAAAATTCCACTTTTATCATCTGCAATGGATACTGTTACAGAGAGCAGAATGGCAATAGCTATAGCTAAAGCTGGAGGTATTGGAGTAATTCATAGAAACCTTGATATAAAAAAACAATTATCAGAGATAAAAAAAGTAAAAAAACAAAAACTAATTGTTGGAGCAGCAGTAGGTGCAGCACAAAATGAATTTATTAGAGCTAAAGAAATAATTAAAGAAGGTGTAGATTTAATCGTAGTAGACACAGCACACGGACATACAAAGAAAGTTGCCGAAATAATCAAATATATAAAAAAAATAAAAAGCAACAAAATTGCTTTATGTGCGGGAAATATTGCTACACTTGAAGCTGCAAAATTCTTAATAAAGTTAGGAGTAGATATAATTAAAATTGGTATAGGGCCAGGTTCCATTTGTACAACAAGATTAGTTGCTGGAATAGGAGTTCCTCAATTAAGCGCAATTTTAAATGTAAGAAGTGGTTTAAAGAATAAAAATGTAAAAATAATTTCAGATGGTGGAATAAAATATTCTGGTGATTTAGCAAAAGCTTTTGCTGCAGGAGCTGATGCTGTAATGATCGGTTCGTTATTTGCAGGCACAAATGAAACTCCAGGAAAATTAATTAAAAAAAATGGGCAGCTTTTCAAAAGTTTTCGAGGAATGGGTTCTGTGGGAGCAATGAATAAAGGGTCAGCCGATAGATACTTTCAAAAAAAACAAAAAGATTCTTCAAAATACGTACCTGAGGGTGTTGAAGGTTTTGTAAAATATAAAGGAGATGTTGGGAACATAATTTTTAAATTAATTGGTGGATTGAAATCTTCCATGGGTTATCTTGGATCAAAAACAATCATTAAATTAAGAAATAAACCACAATTTGTGAAAATTACAAAAGCTGGATTTTACGAAAGTATGGTTCATAATGTAGATGTGGTAAAAAACGATAGTAAATATTAATGAGCAAATTTTTCAAATTAATAGGATTAATACTTTTAACAGCTTCTTTTAACAGCGCTTCTTTTAGTAAAGAAAATTTTTTTAATGAAGCTTTAAAATTGTTTAATAAAGAAAAATACGAAGATGCACGTTTTTTATTTGAGAGGAATATAGTTTTTAATCCAAAAGATGCAAACTCATATTTATATTTAGCAAAAATTTATAACCAAGAGGAAGATCAAAGAAAAGAAGAATACAATTTAGAAACAACACTTTTAATTGAGCCTGATAACGAGGAAGCTTTATTAATGTTAATGAAAATTGCTTTAGAAAAATCAAATTATGAAAAAGTTAAAGATCTTTCAAATAAATTTATAAAATTTTGCAAGAATTTATGTGATGAAAACAAAGATATTCAAGAGTCGTTAAAAAATATAGAACCTAAAAATAATGAGTCTTGATCAAAATCTTAATAAAATCTTAATAATAGATTTTGGTTCACAATTTACACAATTAATTGCAAGAAGAGTAAGAGAATTAGGTGTGTTTTCAGAAATAGTTAGTCACAAAAAAATAAAATTAAAAGACATAAATAACAGCATTAAAGGAATAGTATTATCTGGTGGCCCACTAAATGTTTATCAAATAAATAAATATTCATTTGATAAAAAAATTTTACAATTTGATGTACCAGTTCTTGGAATATGTTTTGGACATCAAATTTTATCAAAACTTAACGGTGGAAGGGTCAAACAATCAAAACATAGAGAATTTGGTCTAGCTAATGTTTATAAAAAAAATAACAGTCTTTTAACAACAAATTTTTTTGGAAATAAAAAATCTAAACAAGTTTGGATGAGTCATGCTGATCAAGTATCAAAACTTCCAAAGAATTTTAAAGTTGTTGCTTCAAGTACCAATTCTAAATTTGCAATTGTTGAAAATAAAATAAAAAAATATTATGGAGTTCAATTTCATCCAGAGGTAACTCACACAGAAAATGGCAAAAAGTTAATAAGTAATTTTATTTTTTTGATTTGTAAAATTAAGAAGAATTGGTCATCTAAAGATCAAAAAAATCAGCTAATTAAAGAGGTTAGAAAACAAGTTGGCACAAACAAAGTAATTTGCGCCTTATCGGGTGGGGTGGATAGTAGCGTGGTTGCTCAACTTTTGAATAAATCTATCGGAAAAAAACTTTATTGTATTTTTGTAAACACAGGTCTTTTAAGAAAAAATGAGGAAACGCAGGTGGTTAAAACTTTTAAGAAACGTTTAAAAATGAATTTAATTTATGTAAATGCAGAAAAAGAATTTTTAAAGAATTTAAAAAATGTTTCTGATCCAGAGAAAAAAAGAAAAATAATTGGAAATTTATTTATTAAAATCTTTGAGCGATACGCTAAGAAAATTAAAAATGTAAAATTCTTGGCTCAAGGAACTCTTTATCCAGATTTAATTGAGAGTAAATCTGTTACTGGTAGCCAAACCTCTAAAATTAAATCACATCATAATGTAGGTGGTTTACCAAAAAAAAATGAATTTAAAATTAGTAGAGCCATTAAAATACTTATTTAAGGATGAAGTAAGAAAATTAGGTTTAGAATTAAACTTAAGTAATGAAATTATTTCAAGACATCCATTTCCTGGACCTGGACTTGCTATTAGAATGCCAGGTATAATTACAAACGAAAAAATAAAAATTTTGAAAGAAGCTGATTATTATTTTATCCAAGCTTTAAAAGATCATGGTCTTTATCATAAGATTTGGCAGGCATATGCAGCTTTGCTTCCTGTCAAAACTGTAGGAGTTATGGGAGATAATCGTACATATGAATATTTATGTTTATTAAGAGCTATAACTTCAGAGGATGGCATGACTGCAGATTATTATGATTTTAAAAAAACATTTATACAAAATATCTCAAATAAGATTGTAAATAGCATTAGAGGAATTAATAGAGTTGTTTATGATGTTACTTCAAAACCCCCAAGTACAATTGAGCTTGAATGAACCCAGCACTATCTTCACTTGTTGAGTTTGTTAAACAAACAAATATTAATATTAATATTAACATTGTTGAAATAGGAGCCGTGCAAGTCCAAGATAACAAAGAGCCTTTTTATGAACTTTTAGATTATTTTCCTTCAACTAAAATTATTGGATTTGAAATAGAAAAAGAAGTTTGTGAAAAAATGAATTCCCAATCTCATGAAGGGGTAGAATATTATCCGTATGCACTTGGTAAAGCTAATGAAAAAAGAAAATTGTATATTACAAATCATCCAATGTGTAGCAGTTTGTACAAACCTAATGAAAAACTTATTAAGTTATATAATAATTTTGAGGTGGCCTATTTAAAAGAAGAAACTGAAATTGATACAATAAGTTTAGATTATTTTGTCGACAAGCATAACGTGGCAAATATTGATTTTATAAAAATAGATGTGCAAGGTGCCGAATTAGATATTTTTAAGGGAGCATCTAAAACTCTTAAAAATGTTTTAAAAATTGTTTGTGAAGTTGAGTTTATATCACATTATGAAAATCAACCTTTGTTTGGAGATGTTTGTAGTTATTTAAATGAATATAATCTGATGTTTAATAAATTTTTAGGATTATCAGGAAGAGCTCTAAAACCCATTATGCTTAATAACAATCCAAATTTACCATCACAACATATTTGGTCAGACGCAGTATTTATTCGTCATATTGAGAAAATAAACAACTTAAATGATGAACAATTGATTAAATTGGGATTACTATCTTGTGTTTATTATAGTTTAGATTTAACATTTTTCTGTTTATCAGAGTATGACAAGCGCCATTCTACGTCTCTAGCAAAGGATTGGATGACAAAAATTGCTAGTCAGAAAAAAAATTAATGTATAAATTTTCAACTGTTGAAAGGAAATAGTTTTTAATTATAAGTTAGTCATATGAAATATTTACATACAATGATTAGAATTAAAAATGTAGATGAGTCTTTAAGATTTTTCTGCGAAGGACTTGGTTTAAAAGAAACAAGAAGAATGGAAAATGAAAAAGGAAGATATACATTAATTTTTCTTGCAGCCCCTAATGATGAAAAGGCAGAAATAGAATTAACTTTTAATTGGGACGGTGATGAGCTTGGGGAAGGTTCAAGAAATTTTGGACATCTTGCTTATAGAGTAGATAATATTTATGAAACATGCCAAAGATTAATGGATATGGGCTACACGATTAATAGACCACCAAGAGATGGTCATATGGCTTTTGTTAGATCACCAGACAAAATTTCGATTGAAATTCTTCAAGAGGGAAATCTAGAACCTAAAGAACCCTGGGCCTCTATGGAAAATACCGGCTCTTGGTAAGTCGATGAAAAAAAAAATTTCAGATTTAATTAAAAAAAAAAATAAACAAAAAATTGTAAGTTTAACTGCTTACTCAAAAAACATAGCATCTATTTTAGATAATCATTGCGATATAGTGCTTGTTGGAGATTCTCTTGGTTCGGTTTTATACAATTATAAATCCACAAGAGAAGTAACTTTGAGCACTATGATTGAACACTCTAAAAGTGTGAGAATGGGTATAAAAAAAAGTTTAATGATTGTTGATATGCCTCATAATACTTATCGAAACCCTAAAGAGGCCTTGAAAAATGCAAAACAAATAATGAAACATACAAAATGTGATGGAGTAAAATTGGAAGGTGGAAAAAAAATTTATGAAACAATCAGATCTTTAGTTAAAAACAAAATTCCAGTTATGGGCCATTTAGGTTTACTCCCTCAATCAGAAAAAACTTTTAAATTTAAAGGAAAAAAAAAGATTGAGAGAAACAACATAATAAGAGACTCGCAATCATTAGAAAAAGCTGGTGTATTTTCAATTGTTTTAGAATGTGTTGAAACTTCTTTAGCAAAGCTTGTCACTCAGAATTTAAAGGTACCAACTATTGGTATTGGAGCTTCTAAATATTGTGATGGTCAAGTATTAGTTTTTGATGATTTAATCGGTCTAAATCCAATGAATTATAGGTTTGTAAAAAAATATGCAAATATAAGAAATGAAATTTCTAAAGCTGTTTCAAATTACTCAAAAGAAGTTAGAAAAATTAAATTTCCTAATAAAAAAAATTCTTTTTAATTAAAAGTATTTTTTAAATTCTTCGTTAATATTTAATATTTCAAGATCAACTAATCCACCAATTACTAATTGAAGGCCAACTATTAAGATAAATATTAGACCAATATATGCTATCCAGATATGTCTTTGAATATAATTAGCCATATATGTTGCTAAAGCACCGGTTAGAACAACTGATAACATCAGTCCAAATATCATAAATCCAAAATACCCTTTTGCAGCCGCAACTACACCAATCACATTGTCAAAACTAATCATAATATCTGCAAATAAAACCTTTCCAATACTACTAATGTATGAAGGTTCTTTACCTTTTTTTGTCGTTGGTTTTACTTTTTTAATATCTAATAAATCTTTTCTTAAATCATTTACAATCCAAATTAATAATAAACCACCTAAAATTTTTATAAAATAAAATTCAAATAAAAAAGTTGCAAAGACTGCAAAAAAAATTTTAAATACAAATGCTCCAATTACACCCCAAAGAATTATTTGTTTCCTATTCTTTGGAACAAAATTTGAAGCAATAGATCCAACAATCACAGCATTATCTGCTGTTAATATAATTGTGATAAAAATTATATTGGTTAAAATTATGAGCTCTTCAATCAAGATAGCATTATAATAGTATAATCTAGCAAATTTTCAATGAGACCATGATAATAATTTTATTGATTTACTCTTTGAGAGATAATTAAATGTTAATTTTAAAAAGGAGGATAGATGAAATTATTCAAATTATTTGTATCTATAATTACTTCAGTATTGTTGTTTGCAAACGTTTCTTTAGCTGAAAAATGGGATATGGCACTTGCTTATGGTGCTGGAAACTTTCATTCTGCTAATGCAACAGAATTTGCGAAGAATGTAACTGAAAAAAGTGGTGGAAAACTTACAATTGTTACTCACCCAGGTGGTTCATTGTTTAAAGGTGGAGAAATTTTCAGAGCTGTAAGAACTGGTCAAGCACCTATTGGTGAAAGATTTATGTCAGCTCTTGGGAAAGAAGATCCATTGTATGAAATTGACTCATTACCTTTCTTAGCAACCACTTATGATGATGCTATGAAATTATATGAGGCTTCAAAGCCATATATTGTTAAAAGTCTTGATGAAAAAGGATTGGTATTTCTTTATGCAGTACCATGGCCTGCTCAAGGACTTTACAGTAAAAAGCAAATTAAAAAAGTTAGTGATCTAAATGGATTAAAATTTAGAGCATACAATTCAGCAACAATTAGAATTGCAGAGTTAACAGGAATGGCACCAACAAAGATTGAAGCAGCTGAAATTAGCCAAGCTTTTTCTACAGGTGCTGTAGAAAGTATGATTACATCTCCTACAACTGGAAAAAATAGCAAGATTTGGGAAAATGGTGTTAAGTATTTTTATGATATAGCAGCATGGTTTCCAAAAAATATGATCATAGCTAATAAAGCCGCTTGGAATAAACTTGATAAAGCAACTCAAGATCTTGTCATGAACCAAGCAGCAATTGCTGAAGAAAAAGGTTGGGAATTATCTAAACAAGGTAATACTGGAGACAAGAAAGCTTTAGCAGATGCTGGAATGGAAGTAGGCGAAGTTAATTCAGCTTTGAAAAAACATTTTGAAAAAGTTGGAGCAACAATGTCTGAAGAGTGGAAAGCAAAAGCTGGAGACAGAGGTGCTGCAGTTTTATCTGCTTACAAATAAATAGTCTTAAAAAAAAGGCCAACTTGTAGTAGGTTGGCCTTTTTAATAAATGTTTCAATCAATAAATAATAATCTAAATAAGCTCTATAAATTTTCAGGATATTTAGCTGCTTTTTTTTTAATACTTGTTGCAGTTTTTATTTTAATTGGAATTTCCTCAAGGATATTTGGTTTTTACATAAGAGGATTAGCTGAGTACTCAGGTTACTGCATGGCTGCAGCTTCCTTTTATGCGTTAGCATTTACTTTTGTTGAGGGTGGACACATTCGAATTACTCTTTTCTTAGAAAAAGCCTCTTCATCTTATAAAAGATTTTTAGAAATATGGTGTTTGATTGTAGCAACAATTTTTTCAGGTTATTTGTCTTTTTACTTATGGAAAATGTTATTAATCTCTTATGATTTTCAAGAGAGAAGCGAGGGTGCTGATGAGATCTTGATATGGATTCCTCAAACTAGTGTTGCTATAGGATCTTTAATTTTTTTTATAGCTGTTTCACATAAATTTATTTTAACAATTTTAAGTAAGAATGACTGAAATATTTCTCATAATATTTTTTATAAGTGTGCTTTTGTTCTTCCTTGGATCTGGTGTATGGGTAGCTATAAGCATGATAGGAGTTTCAACAATTGGGATGATGTTATTTACTTCAAGACCAGTTGGGGATGCCATGGCAACTACAATATGGGGAACCTCATCATCATGGACATTAACAGCTTTACCATTGTTTGTTTGGATGGGTGAAATATTATTTAGGACAAAATTATCTGAAAATTTATTTGCTGGCCTATCACCATGGATGCAAAAATTACCTGGTGGATTAATTCATGTAAATGTTGTTGGATGTGCACTTTTTGCTGCAATATCGGGCTCTTCAGCAGCTACTGTTGCAACAGTAGGCAAGATGTCTATCCCAGAATTAAGAAAAAGAAAATATCCAGAAAAAATTTTGTTAGGCAGTCTAGCAGGCTCAGGAACTTTAGGACTTCTTATACCTCCTTCAATAATATTAATAATTTATGGAGTTACTGTTCAAGAGTCTATTGCAAAGCTATTTATTGCAGGAATTATTCCAGGGATAATGATTGCACTTATATTTATGTCTTACGTGATCATCTGGTCTTTAATAAATAAAAAAAGCATGCCAAAGTATGTAGAAAATTTCTCTTTTTTAGAAAAAATAAAAAAATCCAAACAATTATTACCAGTAATTATTTTGATATCAGCTGTAATTGGGTCAATATACACTGGAGTTGCAACAGCAACTGAGGCTGCTTCTTTAGGTGTAGTAGGGGCTTTAATCTTATCTTACTTTCAAAAGAGTTTAACTATTGAAACATTTAAACAATCTTTGTTAGGAGCAACTAAAACATCCTGCATGATTGCTTTTATTTTAGCTGGTTCTACATTTTTATCATTAGCTATGGGATTTACTGGTCTTCCAAGAAATTTAGCTATTTGGATACAAAACATGGAGTTATCTCCTTATGTATTAATTTTTGTTTTAATGATTTTTTATATTATTCTTGGAATGTTTCTTGATGGAATTTCAGCAGTAGTACTTACAATGGCAATTATTGAACCAATGATTAGACAGGCTGGTTTTGACATGATTTGGTTTGGAATATTTTTAGTTATTGTAGTTGAGATGGCTCAAATTACCCCACCTGTAGGATTTAATTTATTTGTTTTACAAGGAATGGCCAACAAAGATATGGGGTTTATTGCAAGAAGTGCTTTTCCATTATTCTTATTAATGATACTTGCAGTAATACTCGTTGTTATTTTCCCTGAAATTGCATTATGGATGCCTCAACAAATGGTTCAAAATATAAATTAATATTTTGATTGTTTTGTTCCATCAATAATTTCTTTTAATTCAGTGTACTCCTCACAATTACAACTTTCTAATACTTTTAATCTTTCTTTAGCTAAATCTAATCTATTTGTGACAACATATAATTCACCTAAATATTCATTTATACCAACGTGATTTGGATCAATTTCTAAACCTAAAAGATAATATTTTTCTCCATTTTCAAAATCTCCAAGTTTCCTAGTTGTAAAACCAAGATAGTTTAAAGTATCTGCTTGGAGTGGTTTTTTTTTGTTTGATTTAATTAATAAGGCCTGAGCTTTCTCATATCGTTTGTTGGCTTTTTCTATTTTTCCTTTTTTTTCATATTTCTTAGCTGCTTTAATTAAAGTAACAGCTTTGTCGTAATTAGATTTTACTTTACTAGTACTATTGCTATCTGATCCTGCTGCAAAAGAGTTTGTTGAAAATATTGTAAGGATAAAAAGTATTATTATTTTTTTCATAATTATAAAAATTTAGTCATTTTGTTTAATTGTTTTAATTGAAGTCCATTTTCTATTAAATTTTCTCTAATTGATTTTGCGGTAGACAATGAACTTTCATTATCCCCATGTATGCATACAGAGTCTATTTCGCAAGGTATCTGCTTTCCGCTGTGACAATTAAGTGACTGATTTTTAACCATATTTAATACGTGTTTTTTAGCTTCTTCTGGATCAGTAATAAGAGCGTGTGGTTTTTTTCTGGAAACCAAATTACCATCATCCTCATAATTTCGATCAGCAAAAATTTCGCAAGCTATACGCATGTTTAGTTTTTTGGCTGCTTCTTCCATTTTAGATCCTGTAGGAACCAGATAAATTAAATCTTTACTAATCTCGTTTATAGCTTTTGCTAAAGTAGTAGCTAAATCTATATCCTCACAAGCCATATTATTTAAAGCACCGTGTGGTTTTATGTGTGTAACATTCTCTCCATGATCTTGAGCAATTTTTTGAAGAATTTCATATTGATCAATAATCAATTGCCTTACCTCATTAGGTGGAAGATTCATTCTTTGCCTTCCAAAATTTTCAGGGTCATTAAATGACGGATGCGCTCCAATGCTAACACCATTTTTTTTTGAAATTTGAACTACCTGATTCATCGATTCATCATCACCCGCATGATAACCACATGCGACATTTGCAGAATTAACTATTTCTAGTAAATCTGGATCATACTTATTTGAATGATGTTTTGATTTTTCACCTAAATCGCAATTTATATTAATTTCCATAGTCTCTAATGTTAAGTATAACATGACATGATTAAAAATATATCAAATCTTGGTGACGCAGCTTTATACTGTGATTTTGGTAATGAAGTAAATAAATCAATTAATTCACAAGTTATAAAATATTTTAAAACTATTAAAGAAAAAAAATTTGAAGGGATAAATAACTTAACACCTTCTTATAATAAATTAATTATTTCTTATGATCTAAAAAAAACAAATTTTAAAGAAGTAAAAAATTATGTTGAAAATATAAATGCTGAAGACTCAATAGATATAAATTCTAAAAAATTGGAAATACCAGTTTGTTGTCATGAAAATTTTTCAATGGATATAAAAAGATTGGAAGAAATATTAAAATTAAGTAGAGAAAAAATTTTAGAGAATTTTTTAAATAAGGAATATTTTTGTTACATGACAGGGTTTATTGCTGGTATGCCTTTTCTTGGTGACTTAGATGAGAATATGAGAGTTCAACGTTTGGAAACTCCAAGAGTAAAAGTACCTAAAGGATCTGTTGCATTAACTGAGCAATTTGCAAACATTTATACATTTGAAAGTCCAGGTGGATGGAACATTCTAGGAAATACACCTTTGGATGTCTTTGATAGTTCAAAAGAGGATAAACCAAACCTAATTAATCCAGGAGATACAGTAATTTTCAAGGAAATTACTTTAGATCAGTACAAAAATTATAATGAGTAGTAATTATTTAGATATTATCAGACCTGGAATTAATACTACCTTTCAAGATAAAGGCAGGGATCATCTTTATCATATTGGCATACCATTTAGTGGTGCTATGGATAATCGAAATTATCTTATAGCTAATAAACTTGTAAATAATAATTTAGACTCTGCAGTGATAGAGTTTGCATATCAAGGTCCTCATATAAAATATTCAGGAGAAAAAATTAATTTTGCTATCACAGGGGATGTAATTTTTTCAATTAAAAAAGAAGATACTGAAATTGATGGCAATTGCTATCAAAGCTATCAAATTGAAGATGGAGATGAAATCAATATCATTTCTACAAATAAATCAGTTTATGGATATTTGGCATTAGGCGGAGAACTTGATTTAAAATTTCAATGGAATAGTTGTGCTATAAATACGAAAGCAAATATTGGATCTAATGATGGAAAAAAATTAGATGTGGGGCAAAGAATTAATGTAAAAAAAATAAATTCAAATAAGGATATTAAAAAAACTAATTATATTAATACCAAAATAGAAAACATAAGGGTGATCAAAGGCACTAATTTTGATTACTTTTCTGAAGAAGGTAAAAAAATATTTTATGAAAGGGAATTCACAGTATCGAAACTTTCAGACAGAATGGGTATGAGATTAGAGGGACCTAAAATTGATAATATTGTGAATACCAACATAAAATCAGAGGGTTTGATTAAAGGCGTAATCCAAGTTCCTGCAGACGGAAATCCAATTATAATGCTTTCAGATCATGGTACTATTGGTGGTTATCCAAAAATTGGAGTTGTGGCTAGTGTCGATTATGACCGGTTAGTACAGATGTCTCCTGGCTCAAAAATAAAATTTAAAGAGATTAATTTATCTGATGCAGAGACTTTATTTAAGTTATATGAAATGGAAACTCAAAATTTACTATCACAAATTTAATGAATTTTTTATCAAAAATACCAGGTCCTTTTTTAGTTTTTTTAGGAGCCTGTACATTAAGTTTTGGAGGTTTGATTGTTAAGTCGTTCGATGGATCTACACTTTGGCAAATATTATTTTGGAGATCACTTTTCTTTATTGGAGTAATTACAATTTTTTTAATTTTTACTTACAAAGGAAAAATTTTCAGTGCGCTATATAAATCTGGAATTCCAGGTTTATTCGGAGGTATAATTTTATCTATTGGATTTGCTAGCTATGTATTTGCTATGTATGAAACAACAGTAGCTAATGCAAACTTTATAATTCAAACTCAAGCTTTGTTTTTAGCAATTTTTGGTTACGTATTTTTAAAAGAAAAAATTTCAAAAATTACATTAACTTGCATTATTACAGCAGTAGCCGGTATCATTTTAATGTTGGGAAGTTCACTAACACCAGGTCAAATGACTGGAAACTTAGTTGCATTTATTATGCCGATATCATTTGCGATCTTAATTTTAATTGTCAGAAAATATCCAAAAGTCGACATGATACCTTTACAATTGGTTGCTGGAATTTTTGCAACGTTAATAGGTTTGTTTATGTCACCAAGTATTATTGTTTCAACGAATGATATTTTTTTAGGTTTTGTTGCGGGATTTTTTCAAGTTGGACTTGGTTTTATACTTATAACTATTGGAGCAAGATCAACTCCTTCAGCATTTGTTGGAATAATTATGTTAACTGAAGCTGTTCTAGGACCTTTGTGGGCATGGATGTTTGCAAACGAAAACCCACCACTTACTGTATTTTTTGGGGGAGCTGTAGTTATAACAGCAGTAGTTATACAGTTTTTGTCTCCATTACTTGTTAAAAAACTAGCCAAATAAATTTCACATAAACATTTTAAATGTGTTATAAATTTATATACGGGAGAGACTACTTTTGTAGCGCCGAAGGAGCAACCACCCCGGAAACTCTCAGGCAAAAGGACCGTACATATTAACTCTGGAAAGAGAATTATTCTCGCCGACGGAGCAAATCTCTCAGGCACCAAGACAGAGGGGGCAAAAAAGAGTTAATATGGAAATAAAAAAAACATCACTAAATAAACTTCATCAAAGTAATAACGCTAAGTTTGTTGAATTTGCTGGCTATGAAATGCCTATTCAATATAGCAAAGGTATTATTGAAGAGCATAAATTCACAAGATCGCATTCCGGAATATTTGATGTATCTCATATGGGCCAGCTATTTATTTATGGTGATGAAAGTTTAACAGAAGAACTAGAAAAAATTTTTCCATTAGATTTAAAAAATTTAAAACAAAACTGCTCTAAGTATAGTTTTTTAATGAATGAGGATGCAGGAATTTATGATGATTTAATTATCACTAAAATACACGAAGGGTATTTAATTATCTTAAATGCTGCATGCAAAGATAAAGATTTTGAGATTTTATCTAATTTACTAGGTTCGAAATTTAAAATGAATTTAGATAACAATAGATCTTTGATAGCAATTCAAGGACCCAAGTCTGTTGAAATTTTAAACTCAATTATAAATGGGGTCGATCAACTAAATTTTATGACAGGAAATTGGTTTGATTCTGATAATCAAAAATTATTTGTCACAAGATCAGGTTATACAGGGGAAGATGGATTTGAAATTTCAATTTCTAACGATAAAGCTGAAAAATTTGTTGAAAATTTAATTAAAAAGGGAGCACAACTTATAGGACTTGGGGCAAGAGATACCTTGAGATTAGAAGCTGGATTATGTTTATATGGTCACGAATTAGATATTAATAAAACACCAGTTGAGGCAAACCTTAGATGGGCAATCTCGAAATCTAGATTATCAAATGGAGGTTTTATAGGATCGAAAATAATTATGAACCAAATGCAAAATGGAGCAAACCAAATAAGAGTAGGGATCAAACCCGAAGGTAGATTGATTGCTAGAGAAAAAACTAAAATATTTGATGATACAGATACACAAATTGGTGAGATAACTAGTGGCACTTTTGGACCAAGTATAAATGGTCCTATAGCGATGGGTTATGTTAATAAAGAATTTTCAAAAGTTGATACTAAAATTTTGCTTGAGGTAAGAGGGAAAAAACATCCAGCAAATGTTTGCGCATTACCATTTTATAAAAAAAATTATGTGAAAGGAGTAAATTAATGAGTGAAGTAAAATTTTCAAAAGAACATGAGTGGATTACTTTAGAGGGAGATGTAGCCACAATAGGAATTACAAAACATGCAACAGAAATGCTTGGAGACATCGTTTTTGCAGAACTTCCTGAAAAAGGATCTAATGTTGAAAAAGATGGTACTGCAGGAGTAGTAGAATCAACGAAAGCTGCTAGTGATGTTTATACTCCAGTTAGTGGTGAAGTGGTAGATACCAATCAAGCTATTGTAGACGATCCTTCTAAAATTAATGAAGATCCAGAGGGTTCAGCATGGTTTTTTAAACTTAAAATGAAAGATCAATCTGAAATGGATAGCCTAATGAACAAAGAAGAATACGATAATTTTGCAAAGGAGAGTGCTAGCTAATGTTACATAATTCTCAAAAAGATTTTTTAAAAAGGCACATTGGACCTTCAGATGAAGATCAAAATAAAATGCTTGAGGAACTCAATTATAAATCACTTGATGATTTAATCAAAAGTACAGTCCCAGAAAAGATCCAATTGAAAGATGAATTAAATATTGGGGAATCTAATTCAGAATACGAAGCATTAAGAAAATTAAAAGCAATTTCCAAAAAAAATAAAATTTACTCTAACTTTATAGGGATGGGTTATTATGGAACTTATACGCCATATGTAATTCTAAGAAATATTTTAGAAAATCCAGGTTGGTACACTTCTTATACACCTTATCAACCCGAGGTAGCTCAAGGAAGATTAGAAATGCTACTTAATTTCCAACAAATGATAGTTGATTTTACAGGAATGGATATCGCAAATGCATCTTTATTAGATGAAGGAACAGCAGCTGCAGAAGCTATGGGATTAAGTCACAGATTAAATAAAAAAGATAGTAATTTAGTTTTTGTCTCAGAGAATTGTCACCCACAAACAATAGATGTAATCCAAACAAGAGCAGAACCAATGGGATTAAAAGTACTTGTTGGAAATGAAGATGAAGTATTAGATCAATTAAAGGAAGATTTAGTTTGTGGTGTATTACAATACCCTGGAACATTAGGAGATATAAAAGATCCTAGTGAAGCAATTAGTAAAATTCATAAAAAAAATGGTAAAGCAATATTAGCTTGTGATTTATTAGCACTTGCTAAATTAAAAACACCAAGAGAACTTGGAGCAGATATTGCTGTAGGAAGTTCTCAAAGATTTGGAATTCCAATGGGCTACGGCGGACCTCATGCAGCCTTCTTTGCAACTAAAGACGAATACAAAAGATCTATGCCTGGAAGAATTGTCGGGGTATCTGTTGATAGACATGGAAACAAGGCATATAGATTATCATTACAAACTAGGGAACAACATATAAGAAGAGACAAAGCTACAAGTAATATTTGTACCGCCCAAGCTTTACTAGCAATTGTTTCAGCAGCATATGCCATTTACCATGGTCCAGAGGGTATCAAAACTATTGCCGAGAGAGTTTCTCAATTAGCTAAAAACTTTGCAGATAAATTGAAACAATCTGGATATGAAATTTATTCAGATCATTTCTTTGATACAGTTACAATTGTAACTAAAGATAAAACTGATCAAATTTATAAAAATGCTTTGGATCAAAAGGTAAACATTAGAAGAGTAAATTCTGAAATGTTGGCAGTTTCTTTTGATGAAAAGAAAAATGTTTATAGAGTAAATCAATTGTTGAAAATTTTTAATGCAGCTGAATCGATTAAAAAAGAAGACCCAACAGTAAGTTTACCTAATTTACCAAAAAATTTATTAAGAACTTCAAAATATTTAGAACATCCTGTTTTTAATTCATATCACTCGGAAACTGAGATGCTTAGATATTTAAAAAAGTTAGAAGATAAAGATATAGCTCTTAATAGAACTATGATTGCACTTGGTTCATGTACTATGAAATTAAACGCTACTGCAGAAATGATACCTATTTCGTGGAGAGAATTAGCAGAGCCTCATCCATTTGTACCTATTGAGCAGATGGAAGGATATAGAGATTTATTCACTGATCTTAAAAATTGGCTGAGATCAATTACTGGTTTTTCTGGTGTTTCGCTTCAACCAAATGCAGGTGCTCAAGGCGAATATGCAGGATTAATGGTTATTAGAAAATATCATTTAGATAGAGGCGAAGAAAACAGGAATATATGTTTAATACCTAGCTCAGCACATGGGACCAATCCTGCTAGCGCACAAATGGTAGGAATGAAAGTTGTTGTTGTTGATTGTGATAAAGAAGGAAATGTTGATTTTGATGACCTAAAGAAAAAAGTAGAAATGCATTCTGAAAATCTTGGAGCATTAATGGTCACTTATCCGTCTACTCACGGAGTATTTGAGGAAAAAATTACAGATATATGTGAGTTAATACATAAACACGGTGGTCAAGTTTATATGGATGGTGCAAATTTAAATGCGCTTGTTGGTATAGCAAGACCTGGAAATTTTGGACCAGATGTTTGTCACATAAACTTACACAAAACATTCTGTATTCCACATGGTGGTGGAGGACCAGGAATGGGACCAATTGCATGTAAAAGACACTTACAAGTTTATTTGCCAAATCATCCAGTAGTTAAGGACTGTGGACCTGCTACAGGAATAGGAGCAGTTTCAGCAGCACCTTGGGGAAGTTCAAGTATTTTATCAATTTCCTGGATGTATATTAAAATGATGGGTTCTGAAGGTTTAAAATTAGCTACTCAAGTTGCAATATTAAATGCAAATTATATAGCTCATAGACTTAAAGATCATTTCCCAATTCTTTATAAAGGTTCAAATGGAAATGTAGCTCATGAATGTATAATTGATATTCGATCTATAAAAACTGAAACTGGGATTACAGAAGAAGATATAGCTAAAAGATTGATCGATTATGGTTTTCATGCACCAACAATGTCATGGCCAGTGGCAGGTACAATGATGATTGAACCAACTGAAAGTGAGAGTTTGTCTGAACTAGATAGATTTTGTGATACTTTGATTAGTATAAAATCTGAAATAGATATGATCAAGTCAGGAAAATTTGATAAAGTTGATAATCCAATTAAAAATGCACCTCATACAGATATTGAATTAGCTTCGGACGAATGGAGTCACAAATATTCAAGAGAGCAAGCTGCATATCCAGCAAAATTCTTAAAAGCAAATAAATTTTGGCCTCCAGTTGCAAGAGTTGATAACGTATATGGAGATAAAAATATTTTTTGTACTTGTCCAAGTATGGATGAGTTTAAAGAAGATGCAGCATAATAATTAATGAAAATTGCTGTTGTTGGCTCAGGTATTTCTGGATTAAGTTCTGCTTATTATTTATCTAAAAAACATCACGTAGATCTTTTCGAGCGTGAAGATCATTTTGGTGGACACTCACATACAATAGATATTTTTTTTGATGAAAAAAAAGTTTCAGTAGATATTGGTTTCATTGTTTTTAATTTTCAAACTTATCCAAATTTAATTAATTTTTTTAAGGAAAATAATATTCAAATTGAAAAAAGCAATATGTCTTTTTCAGTTTCAGTAGATAATACAAACTTTGAATATTGTGGAAAAGGGTTGAGTGGAATTTTCTCTAATAAATCAAATTTGTTTAACATAGAGTTCTTAAAAATGTTTTTTGATATAATTAAATTTTATAAAAAAAGTGATCAAGTAAATGTATCAAATGATAAAATTACTTTAGGTGAATATTTAAAAATTAATAAACTATCAAAAACATTTGTTGATTATCATATAATACCAATGGTATCTGCAATTTGGTCTATGCCTCCTTATGAAGCGAGTAAGATGCCAATTAGTTTCTTTCTTAGATTTTTCCAAAATCATGGATTGTTTAAATTGAAAAATAGACCGCAGTGGTACACAGTAAGCAATAGAAGCAGAACTTATGTAAGTAAAATACTTTCTCAAATAAGTGGTGAACACTACAAAAATTACAAAGTTACAAGAGTAAAAAGAAAATCATCAGGATTAGATTTATATTACGGTGGAGAAAACGAATTCTTTGATTATGACAAAGTAGTTTTGGCGACACATGCTGATGAAGCCTTAAAGTTAATTGAAAATCCAACAGAGGATGAGAAAAATATTCTTTCAAATTTTAGTTATAAAGAAAATATAGCTTATATACATACAGATGAGCGGGCTATGCCAAAAAATAAAAAAGCTTGGTCCTCTTGGAATTCATCAATAGATGATAAGAATCTAGAGAAAAATTCAATTACATATTGGCTAAATTTATTACAAAATTTAAAGTGTGATGAAAATATTTTCTTAACATTAAATCCTTACTTCAATATTGATGAGAAAAAAATAGTGAGAAAAGTAAAATTTACACATCCATATTATGATCAAAAAGCATTAGATGCTCAATCGGAGCTTATTAAAATACAAAATCAAAAAGATTTACTTTTTTGTGGCAGTTAT
>CACGHF010000010.1 GCA_902572775.1 uncultured Pelagibacteraceae bacterium | reverse complement strand
CCTCCAACATTACCTAAACCAATAAATCCAATTTTCATTTTATTCCCTCTTCTTTTTTGTTTTTTGTAAATACAATTAAAATCACACCAACTATGATTATTGCACCACCTATAAATAATTCTGGTGTTGGTTTTTCACCTAAAAGAAAAATAGCAGCTAATAAACCTGTTGGTGGTATCCCCATAGTAACAATTGGAAGCACTTTATAAAGTGGGTTATTTTTTAAAACATAATAAAAACAACCGTATGTAATTGGTTGCATGATGAAACCAATATAAATAGCAATAATCCAATGATTAAATTTTGCATTTGTTAGATAATTAATTGTGTTTCCATCAATTATTGCAGAAAGCATTACTAAGATTGGTCCAGAAAATAACGCTAACCAAGCAACTAACGCTAAAGGATTTATTTCTTTACTTAATGGTTTAACCATAACTTGTCCAAGAGCCCATACAGCTGAACCTAAAATCGTAAGTCCAATTCCAATAAATTTTCCATCCAAGTTAGGAGATCCGGTTAAAATATAAACACCAACAAAAGCGATAGCTATACCAATCAAAGCTCTAATAGTTGGTTTTTCTTTAAGCATGAAGTAAGCAAAAATAACTCCAAATGGAACTTCTGTTTGAACTAAAAGAACTGCTGCAGATGCATCAATTAAATCTAACCCTGAATAAGTAATGCTATATTGTAACGTATTAGCAACCAATGATGCAGCAAATATTTTTTTTAAATAACCTTTTGGGATTGGAAACCACCATATCAACAATAACGCTGCAAAAGTAAATCTTATGCCCATCAAAAGAATAGGAGGAAAAGATTCAAATGCTGGTTTAGCTATTACAAAACCAAACCCTAAAAAAATAGGTACCAAGGACGCTACGAAAGTATCTTTTATATTCATACCTATTTTTTATATTAATGATTATTAAAGAACTTCTGATATATTCACCTTTTAAATTATGAATTCAACAAAAATAGATCCTAAATATATCACCAAATCAAATCCAAGAATTGGACTTATTGCGCTTGCAAGTGATTTTATGATTGAAAGAGATTTTATAAACGTAATTAAAGACAGAGAAGTTGATTTCTTTGTAAATCGTATCGAATGCTATAACCCACTAACAAAAGAAAATTTGATCAAAATGTCAAACAAAGTAACTGAGGTAACAAAAGATATATTACCTGATCAGGATATCGATTGTGTTGTTTATGGCTGCACATCTGGAACAATAGCTGCAGGCTACAAGTCTATTGAAAAAAAAGTAAAAGCTGCAAAACCTATGGCAGAAGTGACAACTCCAAGTACTGCTGCAATTAAAGCTTTAAAGAAATTAAATATAAATAAAATAAGTCTATTTACACCTTATAGCAAAAAACTTAACGATGAAGTTTTGGAATATTTTAAAAATGAGGGATTTGAAGTTACTTCAAATTCTTACTTTGATATAGAAGCTGATTACGATATCGGAAAAGTTGATCAGAATTATTTATATAATGTTCTATCTGAAATAGATTTAAATGGGGCAGAGGCACTCTTTGTTTCTTGTACTGCTTTACCAGTATTGCCAATTATTGATAAATTAGAGAAAAAATTAAATACTACAGTTTTATCTAGCAATCAGGCTTTAATTTGGGATACGCTTGTTAAAATAAATAAAAATAATTCTGTAGAAGGATTTGGAAAATTATTTAAAGAAAATTAATGTTGTTCACTAAAGAAGAATATAAACAAAGATTAACAAAAGTTAAAAAAATGATGCAAGAAAAAGGCATCGATCTTTTAATCTCACATGATACTAACAACATGAATTACCTAACAGGTTATGATGCTTGGTCTTTTTACTATGCTCAATGTGCAATTGTTCATATAGATGCAGACGAGCCCCTATGTTTTGTTAGGGCTCAAGATGCAGGTGGTGCGTATATAAAAACTTATCTAAAGGATGAGAATATTTTAGTTTATGATGAAAATTATATTCATACATGGCCAAAACATCCTTATGATAATTTGGTAGAGATCATAAAAGATAGAAAATGGGATAAGTTATGTATAGGCCTAGAAATGGACGCACATTACTTCACTGCGTTTTGTTATGAAAAAATTAAGCAGGGATTACCTAATGCAAGAATCAAAGATAGCGATCGTTTAGTTAATTGGGCAAGATTAGTTAAATCCGATGCTGAAATTGGTTTTATGAAATCTGCTGCAAAAATTTCTGAAAAAGGAATGAAAACTGCAATGGAGGTTATTAAACCAGGAGTAAGACAGTGCAATGCAGTAGGTGAAATTCAAAAAACTTTATTCTATGGAACAGAAGAATTTGGAGGAGAATATTCTAGTATTGCAACATTACTTCCTACAGGGAAAGGCACTTCAGCTTCGCATTTAACAGCAACACAAGATAAATTTGTGGAAGGTGAGGCTACAATTATTGAATTATCTGGAGTTTATAAGAGATATCATGCTCCAATGGCTAGAACAGTTCTTCTTGGAAAACCCAATCAATTAAAGATTGATACAATGAACAAAACAATTGAAGCTTTAAATGCAGGCATAAGTCAAATTAAACCAGGGAATACAGCAGATGATGTTGCGCAAGCTTTTTGGAAAATATTAGATAAATATGGAATAGAAAAAAAATCTAGAACGGGTTATTCGATTGGAATTGGTTATCCTCCTGACTGGGGTGAACATACACTTAATATTTACAAAGGTGACATGACAGTTCTTGAGCCCAATGTTTGTTTTCATATGATTGCAGTGATGCAGTTTGGAGACTGGGGTGTTGAAGCATCAGAGGCTATAAGAGTTACAGAGAATGGATCAGAATTGTTCTGTAATTTTCCAAAAGAGCTTCATATTAAGAGTTAATTAGCTATTGAAATCTATTTACACAAATGTTTTATATTCATCTTTATGTCTAAAAATCCAGAGTTTGTTAAATTCGATAAAGTAGATAAAAGTTATGACGGTAAGGTTCTTGTCGTCAAAGATCTTCAATTAGATATTGCAGAAGGTGAATTCATAACAATGCTTGGTCCATCTGGATCAGGTAAGACAACTTGTTTAATGATGTTGGCTGGTTTTGAAACGCCAACTCACGGTGAAATATTGTTGGATGGAAATATAATTTCGAATATTCCTCCACATAAAAGAGGTATTGGTATGGTTTTCCAAAACTATGCATTGTTTCCACATATGACAGTTTATGAAAACTTAGCTTTTCCATTAAGAGTAAGAAAAGTTGAAAAAGATGAAATAGATAAAAAAGTTGATAAAGCATTATCAATGGTTTCATTAAGTGGTTTTGAAACTAGAATGCCCGCTCAACTTTCTGGTGGTCAGCAACAAAGGGTAGCAGTTGCAAGAGCTCTAGTATTTGATCCAGCAGTCGTATTAATGGATGAACCTCTTGGAGCACTAGATAAAAATTTAAGAGAAAGTATGCAATATGAAATAAAACATATACATGAAAGTATTGGTGTAACAGTCGTATATGTAACTCATGATCAAAGTGAGGCATTAACTATGTCAAACCGAATTGCAGTATTTAATGATGGCAAGGTTCAACAACTTTCAAATCCAGCTGAACTTTATGAGAAGCCAGTAAATTCTTTTGTTGCTGAGTTCATTGGTGAAAATAATACTTTTAATGGAGAGGTGATTGATATCGCTAAAGATAAATGCAAAGTTAAATTAGCAAATTCAGAAATATTAGCTAATCCAATTTCTGTTAAGTCTAAGGGTGAGAAAACAACAGTCTCATTAAGACCTGAAAGAGCGTTAATAAATCCAACTGATAAGATGGATAATATGTTTACTGGGAAGATTGAAGAAGTGATCTATCATGGAGATCATACAAGAGTTAGATTAAATCTATTAGGAAGCTCTGAGTTTATTCTCAAAGTCCCTAACAGTACATCCAATTTAGAATTAAAAGTAAGTCAAGACATAAATATTGGATGGAATAGCACTGATGCTAGAGCATTAGACCCAAAATAATTGCATTACAAAATATATATTTCTAACATATATTTTAATGACAAAATCAGCTGTTGACTTCACTTTAGCTATTTGTTGTACTTTTACTTATATAAATTAATTTATATTAACGTTTAAACGGAGGAATAATGAAAAAACTAAGTAAACTATTACTAACTCTTTCTTTTGTTGTATCTCTAACTTCTTCAGCCTTTGCTGTTACAGTAGCATCATGGGGTGGAGCTTACACAGAGTCTCAAAAGCTTGGGTATGGTGATCCTACTGCTAAAGCACTTGGAGTAGAAATCAACTGGGTTGACTATTCTGGTGGTTTATCAGAAATCAAAGCACAAAAAGAAGCGGGTGCTATAACTTGGGATATCATAGACTTATTTGCATTCGACACTATTAATGGATGTGATGAAGGTTTATTTGTTAAATTTGATTTTGACAAAGACTTCCCAGCTGCACCAGACGGAACTCCTGCAAGTGAAGACTTCTTCACAGGAATGCCGAGTGAATGTGCTGTAGGTAACATATTGTATTCATGGAACTATGCATTTGATACAAGAGCATTTGATGGAAAAGAACCTAAGACAATAAAAGACTTTTTCAACACAAAAAAATTCCCAGGTAAAAGAGCAATTTATAAAAGTGCTTTGACAAACTTGGAAATCGCTTTAGCTGCTGATGGTGTAAGAATGGGTAAAGGTGGAGAATTACTTTACAGAAAACTTGAAGCTGATGGTGGTATCGATAGAGCTATGAATAAAATTAAAGAACTATGTACAGATCCAAATGGTGGATGTGTATTCTGGTCTGCTGGTGCTCAACCACCAGAACTATTAGTTGCTGGTGAAGTTGTTATGGCAACTGGTTGGAACGGAAGATTCTTTAACGCTGAAATAGGCGAAGGTGCTCCAATTAAACAAGTATGGGATGGTCAAGGTCTTGACTACGAATATTTCGCACTTGTTAAAGGTGGACCAGATGAAGCAAATGCTAAAAAAGCTTTAGCTATGATGACTAATACTGAGATGTTAGCTGGTAGCGCAAAGTACATTGCATATGCTCCATGGAGAAAATCTTCTCTTGAAGTAATCAAAGCTGGTGAGCCATGGTACAAAGATGGTAAAACAGAAATGATGCCTCAAATGCCAACTGCTCCTGCAAACACTAAGAGTTATTTCTTAGTTGATCCTTTCTTCTGGGCTGATAACGGTACAGAGATCGGTGAAAAATGGGAAGCAATGAAAGCAGGCCTATAATTTCAGTTTTAAACACTGAATTTATATAATATATTTAGGGCGGTTATTAAATAACCGCCCTATTTTTTTATGAGCTCTGAAACAAAAAAAATTTTAACAACTGACGGAATTCCACTAGAAGTCAGTTTAAAGAAAGCTGAGAAGAAAAATAAAATTAAAGCATTTCTTCTTGTAGCGCCATTACTTTTATTTTTAATTATTACATATGTCTTTCCTATAGGAGAGATGTTTAGCAGAAGTATAGATGATAAAATGATAACAAATATGCTTCCAAAAACCTTTAAAGAAATGGAAAAATGGGATGGGAAAGAATTACCTCCAGAAGAAGTTTTTACTGCTTTTTATTATGATTTTAAAGTTCTTGTTGAGAAGCAAGAGCATGGAAAACTTGGTCAAAGATTAAATAAAGAAAAAAATGGTTTTAATTCCATAACAAAAAAACTTTTTAGACAAGTAAAAAGAAAAAAAATTGATGAAAGCGTAAGTATTAAAGAGCAAATAATGAAAGTTCATAAAAGATGGAGAACAGTTGAATACTGGCAAGCTATTAAAAGAACAGCTCCTCCTTACACAATGGCAAAATATCTAAAAGGAATGGATATGTATTACGCTGCAGATGGAAGTATTACCCAAGTTGAGGAAGATAGGAGAATACACAGAATTTTATGGCTTAGAACTTTAGAAATTGCATTCTTTGTTACATTATTTTGTTTCTTAATGGGTTATCCAATTGCGCATTTGCTTGCAACTTTGCCTATGAAATATTCAAATTTATTAATGATCTGTGTGCTGTTACCTTTTTGGACATCGTTACTAGTGAGAACCGCTAGTTGGATGATTTTGCTTCAACAACAAGGTGTAGTAAACGATTTCTTTGTTATGATAGGGCTCGTTGCAGACGATAATAGGCCTGAAATGATGTATAATAAAGTGGGTACTTATGTTGCGATGACGCAAATATTATTACCTTTTATGGTGCTACCACTTTACAGTGTAATGAAAACTATCTCTCCTAGCTTAATGAGGGCGGGAAAATCCTTAGGAGGTACACCGTTTGTTGCTTTTTGGAAAGTTTACTTTCCATTAACCATCCCAGGAATTGGAGCAGGATGCTTATTGGTATTTATTTTAGCAATTGGTTATTATATTACACCAGCCTTAGTTGGTGGTGCATCAGGAACTTTAATCAGTAATCAAATTGCATTTCATATGAAGCAAACTTTAGATTGGAGCTTTGCATCTGCAATGGGGTTAATGCTGCTTAGCGGAGTTTTAGTTATTTACTGGATATATAATAAATTAGTTGGAGTGGACAATATTAAACTAGGATAATTATGGCATTACCAAGTTATACAGAAACTAGATATAGAATTTGGCATTATATTTATATTGCTATTTGTACTTTTGTATTTTTCTTTTTGATAGCACCTTTGTTTGTAATTTTTCCGTTATCATTCAATGCTGAAGAATTTTTGGTTTTTTCTGAAGGAATGAAAAATCTTGATCCAGACGCATTTTCTTTAAGATGGTATAAAGATATGATTTATGGAACTAAAAATCCTTGGGGATTAGCAGCAAAAAATAGTTTTATAATTGCAATATTTGCCACGATTGGTTCAATAATTTTAGGTACTCTGGCTGCTTTGGGATTAAGTAGCAGGCATATGCCATACAAAGGAATAATAATGGCTACTTTAATTTCACCTATGATTGTTCCTTTAATTATTTCTGGGGTTGCAATCTTCTTTTTCATGGCAAAGGTTGGATTAGCGGCAACTCATACAGGAATAGTTTTGGCCCATATAATATTAGGAACTCCATTTGTTGTAATAACTGTTACAGCAACACTTTCTGGTTTCGACCATAGTGTTACAAGAGCAGCTGCTAGTTTGGGAAGCAATCCAGTTAATACATTTATGAAAATTACTCTTCCTTTAATTTTACCTGGAGTAATTTCAGGAGGATTATTTGCATTTGTAACCTCCTTTGATGAAGTTGTAGTTGTATTGTTTTTAGCAGGTTTAGAAAATACAACTATTCCTATACAGATGTGGACTGGATTGAGGGAGCAATTAAGCCCAACCATCCTTGCTGTAGCTACATGTTTAATTATTCTGTCTACATTAATATTAATTAGTGCTGAATTGTTAAGAAGAAGATCTGAGCGATTAAGAGGAATAAATAGATAATTTACCCAAATAATTTAATCATATATAGAAGTTGGTATGGAAATTAAAAAAGTTGTAGTCATTGGTTCTGGTACAATGGGAAGCGGGATAGCTGCCCACTTATGTAATGCAGGTGTACCAGTTACTCTTTTAGATTTAACTACTGAAATCAGCGAAAAAGCTAGAGAAAGAATTCATAAATCTAGACCTCCTTTGCTAATAGATAAAAGCAAAATTAACAATATTAATGTTGGAAATATTGAAGAAAATTTTGACGTAGTAAAAGATGCAGATTGGGTGGTAGAGGCAGTAGTAGAAAGAATTGATATTAAACATAATATTTATGAGAAGATATTTAAGAACAGAAAAAAAGGTGCGATAGTTTCATCAAATACATCATCAATTCCAATTAAAGTTCTATCAGAAAAACTAAATTACGAAGAAAAAAAAGATTTTTGTATCACTCACTTTTTTAATCCTGTTAGATATATGGGATTGTTAGAAATTGTTAAAAACGAAAATAACGACTTAGATAAAATTAATTCTTTAAAGAAGTTTTGTGAAGTTGAGCTTGGTAAAGGAGCTATAATCTGTAATGATACCCCAGGGTTTTTAGGTAATAGAATTGGTGTTTACGCCATGCAGGTTGCTATGACGGAAGCATTCAAAATGAAACTTTCAATTGAAGAAGCGGATGCAGTTTTTGGTAGACCAATGGGTATACCTAAAACAGGAGTATTTGGATTATATGATCTAATTGGAATTGATTTGATGGCAGATGTATTAAAAAGTTTTATAAAGGAACTTTCAGATAAAGATGAGTTTCAAATTGTTGCAAAAGAAATTCCATTAGTTAAAAAATTAATTGAGACAGGCTACACGGGTCGTAAAGGAAAAGGTGGCTTTTATAGAATGAATAAGAGTGGAGATCAAAAAATTTTAGAAGCAATAAATTTAGAAACAGGAGAGTATTCGGCAATAAAAAAAATAGATTTAGGAATTGAGACTGTTGATATTAGTAATTTAATTAATCGAAAAGATAAATTTGGTGAGTATGCTTGGATTGTAATTTCAAAAATAATTAAATATGCATCCTCACTGGTTCCAGGAATTACTGATAAGTTTAACGATATTGATGAAGCTATGAGACTAGGTTTTAATTGGGCGATGGGTCCGTTTGAAATGTTGAAATCGATAGGGGTAAAGAATTTCTTTGAAAGAATAGATAACTTTGAAAATAATAAATTTTTAGAAAATTTATCAAAAACAAAAGATGAAAACTTTTATGGAGAAAGACAACTTTATACAGACATTCAAACTTTAGGGAAAATAAGACCATCAGCAATAAAACTGGATAAAAATGATTCAGCTGAAATTCATCGATTTAAAGATTTTAATATTGTTGAGTTTACAACAAAGGCTTGTGCGTTAGATTATGACTCAATGGATGCACTGAAAAATGCAACTGATAAACCTTTAATTGTAATTAATGAAAGCATGCAATTTTCAGCAGGTGTGAATTTAAGTTATACTATGAATTTTGCCGACAAAGGTGATTTTAAATCAATTGAAAAATTTATTAAATATTTTCAAGATACTTGCAAAACTTTAAAATACTCTAAGTACCCAGTTGTATCAGCACCTTCTGGACTTACACTTGGAGGAGGCTTTGAGGTTTTAGTTCAAAGTAATTTTGTTGCCTCACACACAAATTTAGTTATTGGATTAGTTGAAACTATTGTTGGATTAGTTCCAGCAGGCGGAGGATGTAAAGAAATGTTGTGGAGATGGTCACAAACAGAGGAAGCAAAATCAGATCCAGATTATGCCCCACTAAAAGTTTTTGATATTATTGGTTATGCTAAAACAGCCACATCTCCAATCGAGGCTGAGCCATTAAAGTATTTAAGACCAGAAGATAAAAAAATAATGAACAGAAATAGCCTTTTTGAGGGAGCAAAAAATTTAATTAATCAAAATACTGATTTTGTTCCTCCAGAAGAGTGTAAATTTAAGCTTTCTGGAAAGCCGTTGAAGGACAAAATGATAAAGGTTTTAGAGAAATTATACAACGAAAAAGTAATTTTAGATCATGGCATGCATGTTGGAACTGAGCTTGCTAACGTTTTAAGTGGTGGAGACACCACTATTGAAAAAGTATTGTCAGAGGATGATCTGTATAAACTAGAACTAGATTCTTTTATGAGATTGATTGAAACAAAACAAACTCAAGAAAGAATTAAACATACATTATCGACAGGTAAACCTTTAGTTAATTAGAATTAAACATTCTAAAGGTTTTAATATAATCAGGTCTTAAAACATAAATTGCCTTATTACCTGTTTTAATTTTAGTTAATATATCTAAACCATAAACTACTTTACCAATTGGAGTATATTCACCTTGATAAATTGGAATTTCTTTTAATGTAATAAAGAATTCACTATCTTCTGTATCAAATTCTGTTGTTCTAGCAAAACCTACACTTCCTACAGTAAATTTAAAATCGTTGCTTAGTTCTGATTTTAACAATCCCAGTCCAGACTTTCCGCTACCAATTTTGGAATAATCTAAATTATTTTTATTTCCATACTCAATATCTCCAGCTTGTACAAAAGTATTTTTTGAAACTTTATAAAAAGCAGAACCATCATACATTTTTTGTTCAATTAAAATTTTAAATCTTTCCACCGCTTTAGGAGAAATATCTGGATAAAGTTCAATTATTACATTTCCACACTCAACATTCATTACTGCAATATTATCTGGATCATTAAAATTAAGTTTGCTCAAAGTATTTTTTTCTACAAATAGACATTTATTTTTTAATAAAAAAAAAGATGTAAAAGCAAAAATTGAAAGAGAAATTAAAAATATAAATAAAATTTTTTCTGATTTTGAGGCTTTAATAGTTTTAATCATAAAATATTTTTATCTATTTTAGCTAAGTTTAATTTTATAAAATTCACTTTTTTTTTTAAGATTTTGTCACTATTAATTTTATCTTCAATTGTTTCCTTGTCAGTCATTAAAAATGAAAAAATTTCTGCCATATCTTCAGATGGGATAGATTTAGAATATTCTGTTAAAAAACCATCAGTTTTTTCATATAGATCTAAATTTAATCTATCAGAACAAGTTGAACATTCAGCGTAATTAAATGATTTTAGATTAAAAGAAGAAAATTTATCCTCATCGAAATATTCAATGTGAGTATTTTGTATCATATGAAAAATTTCATGGTGCATCATTCTTTCAAAATATTTTTTACTAAAATTAATATCTAAAATTAATGTCCTGTTTTTATTATCAGGTATTCCCCCAGTATTAATTTCAGAGATGAATAAATTTTCACAAAATACAATATATTTCAATTTTATCTTAATAAGAAAATTAGAATTATATCGATTAAGATTTTTTTCGATTAAAGGAAATTTTGAATTTAAATTATTTATATTAACCTTATCGCAAGAAATGTTCTTATTTATACCAATTTTAAAATTACCTTTAGCACTCAAATAACGAATATTATTATCGTTTTTTAATTTATAAATTTCTAAATTTGGAATTTTTATCAGATTATAAATTTCATCAGCATTTACATGTAAAATATGAAAAATAAGAATAAATAAAAATAAAATTTTCATTAAATTATTATAGACGAATTAGATGAGATAATATTATCTTAGATTATTAAAAAATGAAAAAAGAAAGAAACAAAAATCCAATTCAACCAGTTAGCGGAACTAAAGTTCCAAGATTTGCTGGCCCAAGCACATTTGCAAGATTACCTGAACTAAGAGATGTGGAAAGTTGTGATGTTGCGATAGTTGGAATTCCATTTGATGCTGGCACAAGTTATCGACCTGGAGCAAGATTTGGTCCACAAAGCATCAGGCAAGCTTCTAGGCATTTGAGAACTAATTATCATCCTAATTATGATGTTGAGCCTTTTAAAATCCAACAAGTAGCTGATGCTGGTGATATCGCTTGCAACCCATTTAGTATTGATGAAGCAATTAAACAAATAGAAGTAGGCGCAACAGATTTATTAAATAAGGTTGGAGGAATTATAAGTTTAGGTGGAGACCATACTATTGCTGTACCATTGTTAAGAGCAATAAATAAAAAAAATAAGGGCCCTGTATCTTTAGTTCATTTTGATGCTCACCTAGATACTTGGGATACATATTTTGGTGCACCTTATACTCACGGAACTCCATTCAGAAGGGCTAGGGAAGAAGGGTTATTTTTAGATGATGCTTCTATGCATGTTGGAATTCGAGGACCACTTTATAGTAGAGATGATATTAAAAATGATGAAAGTTTTGGATTTAAAATAATTCATTGTGATGAGTTTCAAACAGAAGGAACCGATAAAATAGCAGAAAGAATTAAAAAAAGAGTAGGAGACAATCCTTTATACTTATCAATTGATATTGATGTTTTAGACCCTGCATTTGCTCCAGGTACTGGTACACCAGAAATTGCAGGGATGACTACAAGAGAAATGGTAAATGTTTTAAGAGGTTTGTCTGGATTAAATTTAGTTTCAGCAGACGTCGTTGAAGTTTCTCCAGCATATGATCATGCAGAAGTAACCTCTTTAGCAGCAGCAACTATTGTTTATGAATTAACTAATTTATTTGCAAAAACATAAAGAAAGGATAACTTCAAAATATGTTAGACAAAAAAAATTTTTACATTGATGGAGCGTGGGTTAAGCCAAATAGTTCTGAGGAAATTAAAGTAATTGATCCTGCTACAGAAAAAAATTGTGCAGTCATTACTTTAGGGAACAAAGCTGATGTTGATATTGCTGTTAATGCAGCTAAACATGCCTATGAATCTTGGGCCTTTTCTTCCAAAGAAGAAAGAATTGGATTATTAGAAAAACTTTATGAAAATTATAAGAAAAGATGGGCAGATATTGCAGAAGCTATAACTCTTGAGATGGGTGCTCCAAAAGATTTTGCAACAAAATTACAAGCAGGTACAGGAGCAAGTCATATCAAATCATTTATTAAATATTTAAAAAATTTTGAATTTGAAAAACCATTGGGAGATCATGCTCCTAACCAAAGATTAATTTATGAACCAAAAGGTGTTTGTGCATTAATAACACCATGGAATTGGCCGATGAACCAAGTTTGTTTAAAAGTAATGCCAGCAATAGCTGCAGGTTGCACAATGGTTTTAAAGCCATCAGAATTAGCACCACTCTCCTCAATGATACTTGCTGAAATTATTGATGAAGTTAAATTTCCAAAAGGTGTGTTCAATTTAGTTAATGGTGACGGAGCAACAACAGGTGATGCTCTTACAAGTCATCCAGATATTAATATGATTTCTTTTACAGGATCAACAAGAGCGGGAGCTTTGATATCAAAAAATGCTGCTAAAGATTTTAAAAGAGTAAGCTTAGAATTAGGTGGCAAGGGTGCAAATATAATTTTTAAAGATGCAGATCCAGAGGCTATTGAAAGAGGTGCTTTAAGATGTTTTAGAAATTCTGGACAATCTTGTAATGCGCCAACAAGAATGTTAGTTGAAAAATCAATGTATGAAGAGGCTATTGAGAGATTAAAAAAATATACTGAAAGTTTTGAGGTGGGTGATCCTAAAAAAGAAGGAGAACATATAGGTCCAGTTATTTCAGAAACTCAATACAATAAAATACAAACTTTAATTCAAAAAGGAATAGATGAAGGTGCAAAATTAGTTGCTGGAGGAACAGGTAAACCTGATGGACTAGAAAAAGGTTACTTTGTTAAACCAACTGTTTTTGCGGACGTAAATAATAATATGGATGTTGCAAGAACAGAAATTTTTGGACCAGTTTTATCTGTTATTCCATTTGAAACAGAGGAAGAAGCAATAAAAATCGCAAATGATACTGCTTATGGATTAACAAACTATATCCAAACCCAAGACTCTGAAAAAGTACAAAGAGTTGCAAGAAAATTAAGATCTGGAATGGTAGACGTTAATGGAGCTGGAATTGCTGTTGATGCACCTTTCGGTGGTTTTAAACATTCCGGAATAGGTCGTGAAGCAGGTGAACACGGTTTAGAAGAGTTTTTAGAAGTAAAAGCCGTAGGTGGTTGGAGTTAATTTACTGACTTATCTTTTACACCCTCTAAAAACTTAAGGCATTTTTTCATTTCATTTAATTCTATGAACTCGTCAATTTTGTGAGCTTGTTCTATGGATCCAGGTCCGCAAACAACTGTACTGATACCTAATTCTTGAAATAAACCAGCTTCTGTTCCAAAAGAAACTACTTCTCTAGAATTATCACCAGTTATATTTGATACAAATTCACATGCTTCGGACTCATCTAATCTGTTAAAACCAACAACTTCACCTATCACTTCTTTTTTAATATATGAATCTGGAAATACTTTTTTCATTTCTGGTAGAAGTACTTCATTTGCATATTTATCAATTTTTTTCGTAACAAATTCTCCATCTTCTTTAACAACTGGTCTTGTTTCCCATTCAACGCTACATTTATCTGCAATGACATTATGTGCAATACCACCTTTAATTCCACCAATTGATAAAGTTGAATGTGGAGGATCAAAAATACTATCTTTTTGAACTCTTTTTTTTAATTCTTCTCTAATTTCTAAAAGTTTTCCAACATATCTAGTAGCATATTCAGCTGCATTTACTCCTAAATGTGGTTTAGAACTATGTCCCGCAAGTCCTCCAAAGTGAACTGTGTATTCATTCATACCTTTGTGGGCGTCAATAATTTTCATTTTAGTTGGTTCACCAATTATACAAATTCCATTTTTGATTTCTCTTTTTTTTAATTCCTCTATTAATAAAGGGGCTCCAATACATGCGGTCTCTTCATCAAATGTGTAACAGAAATGTAAGTCTCTATCTAAATTACTTTCTTTGAAGATAGGTGCATAAGCAAGTGTACATGCAATAAAACCTTTCATATCACAAGAGCCTCTTCCATATAATTTATCATTTTTAATAGTTGCAACGAATGGATCACTGCTCCAACCTTTAGATACGGGAACCACATCAGTGTGACCAGATAATATAATTGGTTTTTTTAAGCTTTGATTTTTTGCTTTTAGAGTTCCAAAAAGATTTACTCTTTTTTTATCATCATCATAAACTTTGAAAGTATCTATTCCGATGTTATTTAAAATTTTTTCACAATAATCAATTAAATTACTGTTATCTTGACCCGAGATAGTTTTAAATGCGATTAAGTCAGTTAAAATCTTGATTGATTTTTCATATAAATTGTTATCTATACTCATAAACTTAAAACACTATATTATATTATGATTAAAGAGCAAATTACCTATAATGATTTTGATAAAGTAGATATTAGAATTGGTACTGTAATTTCTGTAAAAAAAAATGAAAAAGCGAGAAAGCCATCTTTAGTGGTTGAAGTTGATTTTGGAAGCGAAATTGGCATTAAACAATCTTCGGCTCAAATTACCCATTATTATAATGAGGAGAATTTAAAAGGAAAACAGGTTATTGCTGTTTGTAATTTTCCTGAAAAAAATATTGCCGGAATAGTTTCTCAAGTATTGGTTTTAGGAGCAATTGATGCCGATGGCAAAGTTACACTTGTTCATCCCTCTCAAAAAGCAGAAAATGGATTACCGATCGCTTAGTAATGCATCCTGAAATTCTTTCTATAACTTTATTTGGAATTGTTGCTGCATTTACTCCTGGACCAAATAATTTCGTTGCTTTCTATTCTGGTTTCAATTTTGGTATTCTAAGAACGCTACCTCATATAATTGGTGTAACTTTAGGATTTCCTTTTTTGTTATTATGCTTAGCTTTAGGTCTGATAAATATTTTTAAACTTTATCCTTTAATTCAAGAGGTATTAAAATATTTAGGAACTCTATTTTTAATTTATTTAGCATACAAAATTTCTTTTTCAGGACCTTCTGATCAGGAAAATAAAAACAAAAATCCAATTAAGTTTCATGAAACTTTTATTTTTCAATTTTTAAATCCTAAAGGAGTTATTGCATCAATTATTCTTGTTTCAACTTACATTAATCCAGGAGAAACCTTTGTAAGTTATACGACTCAAATTATCATCATGGCTTTAATTGTTTCAGTGACTAGTATAACTCTGTGGACTTTTTTAGGTAAATTTTTCAGGAAATTTGCGACAAATCAGAAATTTATTAATTACTTTAATTATGCTATGTCACTGCTTCTTTTAACAAGCATAATAACTTTTTATTTATAATATGACCCCAGGAAACAAAAATTCTTATAAATCACTAAAAAAAATTGCAGTTAATGACAAGGAGTATAATTATTACTCATTAAATGAAGCAGAAAAAAATGGACTTGAAGGAATAAATAAACTTCCAAAATCACTAAAAGTTTTACTAGAAAATTTATTAAGATATGAAGACGACTTAAGTGTAACGAAATCTCAAATAGAAGCGATAAAAAACTGGCTAAAGACAAAAAAATCTAAAACTGAAATTGCATATAGACCAGCAAGAGTTTTGCTTCAAGATTATACAGGAATACCTGCGGTTGCAGATTTAGCTGCAATGAGAGAAGCGGTTAAAGAAAAAAATAAAGATCCAAATTCAATCAATCCACTGTCTGCAGTTGATCTTGTAATTGATCACTCTGTGCAAGTCGACCAATCTGCAAAAGCAGATTCTTTTGAAAAAAATGTCGATATAGAATTTGAAAGAAATGGCGAGAGATATTCTTTTTTAAAATGGGGACAGCAGGCATTTGATAATTTTAGAATAGTTCCACCAGGAACAGGAATTTGTCACCAAGTAAATCTGGAATATTTGTCAAAAGTTGTTTGGTCAGAAGAATTTAAAGGTGAAAAATATCTTTTTCCAGATACTTTAGTTGGAACAGACAGTCATACAACAATGGTAAATGGTTTGTCTGTTTTAGGATGGGGTGTTGGAGGAATTGAAGCTGAAGCAGGAATGTTAGGTCAACCAATTTCTATGTTAATACCAGAAGTCATCGGTTTTGAAATGAAAAACAAAATGCCAGAAGGAACTACTGCAACTGATTTAGTATTAACTGTTGTTAAAATGTTAAGAGATAAAGGAGTGGTTGGTAAGTTTGTTGAGTTTTATGGAGAGGGTTTAAAAAATTTAACACTAGCGGATAGAGCAACAATTGCAAACATGGCACCAGAATATGGTGCAACTTGTGGCTTTTTTCCTATCGATGAAGAAACATTAAAGTATTTAAAATTTTCTGGAAGAGATCAACAAACTGTTGATATCGTAGAAAATTATGCCAAGGAACAAGGTTTATGGGCGAGTAACGAGATAGAATTTACTGACATTATATCTTTAGATATGTCTACAGTTGTACCAACTATTTCAGGACCTAAAAGACCTCAAGACAAAGTTCTTTTAACAGATGCACCAAGTTCGTTTCAAAAAGTATTGCAGGAAGCTACAAATAAAAATGAAAAGTCAGTTTCGAAAGTATCAAATACAGATTACGAAATTAAAGATGGCTCAATATTAATTGCTGCAATAACTTCTTGTACGAACACTTCTAATCCAAATGTTCTAATCGGGGCTGGACTGTTAGCTAAAAAAGCTATTGAAAAAGGTTTGCGGGTTAAACCCTGGGTAAAAACTTCTCTAGCACCTGGATCTCAAGTAGTTACAGATTATTTGGCAAAAGCTGGATTAAACACTTATTTAGATCAACTTGGTTTTAATTTAGTTGGGTATGGTTGTACAACTTGCATTGGAAATTCAGGGCCACTCCCAGAAAATATTGTAGAAGCGATCCAAAAAGAAAATATTTATGCTGTTTCAGTTTTATCTGGAAATAGAAATTTTGAGGGAAGAATTTCTCCACATATAAAAGCAAACTATTTGGCTTCACCCCCACTTGTTGTTGCATATGCAATAGCTGGGCATATGGAAGTTGATTTATACAAAGACTCATTAGGAAAAGATAAAGAAGGAAAAGATGTATTTTTAAAAGATATTTGGCCTTCAAACAAAGAGATAGATGAAACTTTAAAAGATTCACTTAATGCTGAGATGTTTATACAAAGATACTCAAATGTTTCTGAGGGCCCAACTCAATGGCAAAAAATTAAAACTGATAAAAGCAGTATCTATAATTGGGATGAGGGATCAACATATGTAAAAAAACCTCCGTTTTTCGACTCATTACCAGATAAACCAGAAGGGTTTAAAGAAATTAAGGATGCAAGACCATTATTAATTTTAGGTGATATGGTGACTACTGACCATATATCGCCAGCTGGCAGTATTCAAAAAGATAGTCCAACTGGTGAATATTTTATGGAACATCAAATTTTACCTAAAGATTATAACTCATATGGTTCAAGAAGAGGTAACCATGAAGTTATGATGCGTGGAACTTTTGCAAATATAAGAATTAGAAATGAAATGGCTCCTGGTACAGAAGGTGGTTTTACAAAGTTATATCCAGAAGAAAAAGTTCTTCCTGTCTATGATGCGGTAGTTGAATATAAAAAAAGAGGAACAGATTTAGTTGTTATTGGTGGAAAAGAGTATGGAACTGGATCGTCTAGAGATTGGGCAGCTAAAGGAACAAAATTACTTGGGATAAAAGCAGTAATCGCAGAGAGTTTTGAAAGAATTCACCGATCTAATTTGATTGGAATGGGAATATTACCGTTACAATTTATTGATGATATAAATAGAAAGAATCTTAAATTAATTGGTTCTGAATTAATTAGTATTCTAAATATAGAAAAGGGCGTTAACCCCTCAGATGAAGTGACAGTCGAAATTAAATATGCTTCAGGCGAAATAAAGAAAATTAAAACTTTATGCAGAATTGATACAAAAAATGAATTAGAGTATTATAAAAATGGAGGTATTCTGCAGTACGTTTTAAGGAATATGATTTAGTTATGGACGAAGATTTATCAATTATAAATAACAATACTAGAAATGAAAAAATTAAGAATTTTTTTGTAAATAATAAAAATAAAATAATTTCAGGTATAATTATTTTAATAATTATTATAGTTGGTGTTTTTAGTTATGATAAATATTTAATTAATAAAAAAAAAGATATCTCAGATAGTTACAATTCAATAATCATTGATTATTCTGAAAAAACAAAAGAAAAAACAGCTAGCAGCCTGATTGAAATTATAAATAAGAAAGATCCAACTTATTCGCCTTTATCCCTTTATTTCATCATTGATAATAATCTTGTAAGTGATCAGTCCAGAATTAATTCATTATTTGATATATTGATAAACGATACTTCCTTAGACAGTGAGATTAACAACTTAATTATATACAAGAAGGCACTCTACAATGCAGATAACGCTCAGGAGAGTGATCTTCTAAATATGTTAAATCCACTGATCAACTCAAAAAGTGTCTGGAAATCACATTCTTTATATTTAATGGCGGAATATTTTTATGCAAATAATCAAAAACAAAAAGCTAAAGAATTTTTCAACCAAATAATAGCTTTAGAAAATTCAAATCCAGATATAAGGCTTCAAGCAGAGAAAAGATTAAACAGAGACTTGAGTGAATAAATTAATTTTTAGTTTCATTGCATTATTTTTCCTTAATAACTGCTCATTTAATGAAAACTCTAGAATTTGGAAAGACAAAGAAAAAAAGTTAAATAGTAATAAAAAAATAATAAAAATTGGTGTAAAAGAAAAAAAAGCTGTTTCAGAATTTAATGAAGCAACAGTGATAGATCTATCATCTTTAAAAACTAGTAGCAAAATAATTAATAACCAAAATAATTTTGGTTCTCAAGATTATAAAGGTGATCTTAAAAAAATTGGTAATTTTAAATTTTCAAAATTAAAGGAAGTTAATCAATTGGATTTTAAGCCAATTTTTTTTAAAGATGGTATTATATTTTTTGATAAAAAGGGTTCAATAATTAGATATAATAATAATCAAAAAGTTATTTGGAAAAAAAATTATTACTCAAAAGCTGAAAAAAAACTAAAACCAAGGCTTAATTTTCTATTATATAAAGAAAATCTTTTGGTAGCTGACAGTATATCAAAATATTATTCTTTAAATATTAATTCTGGAGAGATTAATTGGTCTAAAAATAATATGTACCCATTTAATTCTGAGATCAAAAAGTATAAAGATAGAATATTCATAGTTGATTTAAAAAATACACTTAGATGTTATAAAATTGATGATGGTTCTGAATGCTGGAAATTACAAACAGAAAATTCATTTACTCTTTCTGATATTAAATCCTCTTTAATATTTTCAAATGAAAATGTTATATTTAGTAATTCTATAGGGGATATCACTGCTGCTGGTATTGAAACTGGATTGATTGCATGGCAATTACCCACACAAAGTAGTTCTATAATAAATGAAACATATAATTTCAAAGTTTCAAAACTTGTATCTGATGGAAATTCAGTATTTTTTTCAAACAATAAAAGCGAGTTTTATTCTGTTGATTTAAAAACAGGTGTCACTAACTGGATAAATGAAATTAACTCACATATTAGGCCTATTTTAATAGGAAACCTAATATTCACAGTTTCTGATGATGGTTATTTATATGTATTAGATAAAAATAAAGGCACTATATTAAGAGTTACTGATCTTTATAGGGGTTACAAAGATAAGAAAAGAAAAAACATCAATCCTATTGGTTTTGTTATTGGAGACAAAAATGTATTTTTAACTAACTCAGATGGTAAGATGATCATAGCCAGAATTGAGGATGGAAAAATAATAAAAATTGAAAAAGTTTCTGGCGGATTAGTTTCTGAACCATTTATATTTAATAACAATTTATATGTAGTAAGAAATGGTTCAATTGTACAATATAACTAAAGATGTTTTTAAAATTTTTAGAAAAAATTGGCAGAAAAAAAGTTGTATTAGATAGAGGACCTTCACATCCTAATTTTAAAGAGGCAAAACCTTGGATGAACCGTTACTATGTTTTGATGAGATATCGACCTAAATGGTTTCCGTTCAATGTGTTAATTCATGAGATGCTAGCTGATGATCATGGAGAAGGAGTTCATAATCACACATTTCCTTATATTACTATAATTTTAAGAGGCGGTTATTGGGAAACATTAAGCACTGGAAAGTTTTGGCGTCCACCAGGGTATATTGGTTTTAGATCAGCAAATAATTTACATCGAGTAGATTTGGAACCAGGAACTAAACCATTAACTTTATTTATCTCAGGTCCATTTGGGCTAAGGAAAGGACCAAGATCAGAGTATGGTATTGACTTTAAGACTAAAAAGAATTGATGCCAAAAAAATTTGAAAACGAATTCATATCTTATTGTGAAAATCAAAATTTAGAAGTTAATCCTAATCAAATCAAAGTTATTAAAAAATTAGAATATTACCATAATAGTAATTACAAATCACTTTTTTCAAAATTATTTTCCAAACAAAAAACTAAAAAAGGATTTTATTTATATGGTGGTGTAGGAGTTGGTAAAACAATGATTTTAAACTTCTTTTATGATCATCTTGAAGAAAAAAAATTAAAACAGCATTTTAATGAATTCATGTTAGGTTTTCATGATTTTGTTCATGAACAAAAAGAAAAAAATGAAGAAAATATAATCAATCAATTTGTTAAAAATTTAAAATCAAAAGCTTCATTAGTTTATTTCGATGAGTTTCAAGTAACAAACATTGTTGATGCAATGATTTTAGGAAAACTATTTGAACAAATATTTAAAGAAGATATTAAAATTATTCTTACTTCAAATACTAAAATTTCAGAACTTTATAAAGAAGGTCTTCAACGTGAACAATTTATACCTTTTATAAAAATAATGGAAGATCAATCAATTGAGTATGAATTAAAAATTGAGGATGATTATAGAAAATCTAATGATAATCAAAAACAAAGATATTTTTTTCCACTTAATCAAGAAACCAATTTTAAGATTAACAAATTTTTTAGAACCATAACAAAGGATAAAAAACAATCTTCAATAAAAATTAATGTAAAGGGAAGAGAATTTAAAATAGAAAACTTTTATGAGGGAATTGTTAGATGTGACTTTAATCAACTTTGTGATCAAAATTTAGGAGCAGAAGATTATTTAGAAATAGTTAAAAAATGTAAATTTATGGTAATAGATCAAATACCTCAATTTAATGATGTAAATTCAAATCAACAACAACGTTTTATCACTTTGTTAGATATAATTTATGATAAAAATATTTCATTAGCAGTTACAGCTGATCAGAATTTAGATCAATTTACCACTTCAAGATTGTTAGAAAAACCATTTAAACGTACCATTAGTCGTTTGTATGAACTTACATCGAAAGAATATAATTGATGAAACAAGAATTTTATAATCTTCAAATTAAGACTAATGGTCAAAAGTTATATGAGTTTACTAATGATACAATTCATTGGATTGGTCAAAATAACTTTAAAAACGGTATTCTTAATTTAAGTATTCAGCACACAAGCGCCTCATTAATTGTTCAAGAAAATGCAGATCCAGATGTACAAACAGATTTAATAAATTATTTTGATAAATTAGCCCCTATGGACAACAAACTATATGTTCATACTACGGAGGGAAAAGATGATATGCCTGCACATATTAAATCCGCATTAACAAATAATCAAATTTCTCTAAGTGTGAAAGATAGTGAATTGTTGCTTGGAACTTGGCAGGGCATATATTTATTTGAACACAGATTAGAAGCTCAAAAAAGAACTATAATTCATCATTTTATTGGAGAATAAAAATAAATTTATTTTTTCTTCAAAGATTGAAACGCTTCAAGAGCTGCAGCTCTAGCTTTTTCATGAACAACAATAGGGCCTGGGTAATCTTTGCCAATAATTGTTTTTATAGCTTCTTGATACTTTAATTCCATTTCCCATGGTTTATGAATAAATTTATTTGGAACATTTTTAAGTTCAGGAACCCATTTTTTTACATAATTGCCTTCTTTATCAAATTTTTCACCCTGAAGTATTGGATTGAATATTCTAAAATAAGGTGCTGCATCTGCACCACAGCCGGCAACCCATTGCCATTGAGCAACATTATTTGCTTTGTTAAAATCTAGTAGACAATTTCTAAAATGCTTCTCACCTTCAGTCCAATTAATTCTTAAATGTTTTACTAAAAATGAACCAACAACCATTCTTATTCTATTATGCATCCATCCAGTCTCATATAATTCTCTCATACCAGCGTCCACAATAGGATAACCGGTCATTCCTTTTTTCCATGCTTTTAAGAATCTCTCATTTTTTGCCCAAGGGAATTTATCAAATTCTTTTCTAAAATTTCCTTTCAAGAATTCAGGGAAATAATTAATTAAACTATGTGAAAACTCTCTCCAACCAAGCTCATTAATATATTTTCTATAACCAATTCCTTTTGATTTAATTTCAGAACATTTTTTCCAAATACTACCTACATGAATTTGACCATGTTTGATGTAAGGAGATAATTTAGAGGTTCCTTCGATAGATGGTATATCTCGAGAAGTTCCATAATCTTTAATTTTCTTTTCAATTAAATTTTTAAGTATTTTTTTTGAGTCATTTTCTGAAACTTTCCAATATTTATCAAATTTTTTATACCAATTTTTTTTTGGTAAAATATCTATTGGTTCAATACATTTTTTAAAATATGTAGTCTTTTTTATTTTCTTTTTAACAATATAATTTTTGCTTGGTGGTTGATTTAAATAAACTTGCTCCGCATTTCTCCAAAAAGGGGTAAACACTTTAAAGGGAGTTCCATCATTTTTTGTTATCTCTTGAAATTCGTTTAAAATATTTCCTTTGAAATATTTGTAATTAATTTCATTTTTAATAAATAAGTCACGTATTTTTTTTCCTTTAGCTATAACATCTGGCTCATAAATTTTATTCCAATAAACAGAAAGCTTATCCTTTTTATTAAATTTAGAAAAAATTTCTAATTCGTCACCTTTTACTATTTCAAGATTAATTTTATAATCTGATAATTCTTTTTTTAAAGTTTCTAGAGATTTAAAAATCCACCATTTTTGAGCTTCTCTTTTGTTGTCAAAATCATTATTATTATAAATATATAATACAATTACATTATCATGATTTTGTGTTGCAAAAGATAAAGCAGGATTATTTTCAATTCTAAAATCCTCTCTTATCCAAAAAATACCTGTGCTACTCATTGATTTAATTTTGGTTAATTAACTTTTGATACATTTCTTGATCGGTATCTCCCTCACAACCAAAAACCAAAACATTAGATTTTTCATTTAAATCTAATTTTTCTTTAATTGCTTGATCTTCACAACTTGTAATCAGACTAATTACGCCAGGTGCTGAGTTTTCTCCTGCAATTATTCTATCATCACTAAAGCTTGAATTTCCAAGTAGTTTCATAGTTTTTGCAATATCATCATCTGGTAAACTAATACAATGTTTAACTGAATTTTTGAGTATTTCCCATGGGACCAATGATACTTCACCACAAGACATACCACCCATTAAGCTTTCTCTTTTAATATCTATTTTTTCTATTTTTCCAGTTTTAATGCTTTCCATTACACACGCGGCACTATCCGGTTCAACAACTATAATTGTTGGAACATAGTTCAAATATCTTGCAATACCTGCAACCATGGCAGCAGCCATGCCACCAACACCAGCCTGTAAAATGATGTGAGTTATTTTCTCTTCCTGGATTTGATTAGTTATCTCCTTCATCATTACCGTATAACCTGCCATTGTATACTTGGGGACGACCATATAATCTTTCCAAGCAACATCCTGAACTATTTGCCAATTATTTTCAGTAGACTGTTTTATGCATTCCATCAAAGATTTTTCATAATTACCTTTTACTTTTACTACATCTGCTCCAAGTGCGGCCATAGCTTTGCCTCTTGCATCACTTACAAATTCACTAATGAATATTTTACAGCTTAGACCTAATCTTTTAGCGCCCCAGGCAACTGATCTTCCATGATTGCCAGCAGTAGCTGTTGCCACCACTATATCTTTATTTCCTTTGGTTACTTTTTCTACCGCATAAGCTCCGCCTAAAGCTTTAAAAGATTTTAAATCAAATCTTTTATTTTCATCTTTATAAAAAATTTTGTTTAAATTTAATTCTTTTGAAAGTTTATTTAAAGAAAGCAGAGGAGTAGGAGAATAACCTTTCCACTTGGAAATACTCTTATAAGCATCATCAATTTCTTCTGAGGTTAAAGAATTAAGAATTTCTTTTTTGTTAAATGAGTAATTTTTATTGTCTGTAAATTCTGTATATTTCCATTGATGACCGTTAGATAATATAGTCATGTACTAACAATCTAAAGTATTATCTTTTTCCCACTTTGTAACATTTTTTGTTTTATCAAAACTATCTTTTGATTTGAATTCATTCATTTCTGAACTTCTTAACTTTATATAACTTTCAATAACATCTTTGCCAAAAGCATCATTCATATCTTTATTATTTTTTAATAAATTTAATGATTGTGCAAGTTCATCAGGCAGTTTAGGTAAGTTGGGATATTTATGATGATCTTCATACATATTGCAATCTAAAGGTTTGCCTGGATCAACTTTATTTTTTAAACCATATAGACCAGCTGCTAAAACACTTGCTTGCAATAAGTAAGGATTAGCAGAACCATCCATTAATCTTAATTCAAATCTTCCAGGATCAGGGATTCTTATCATGTGTGTTCGATTATTACCTGTGTAGGAAATACTACTTGGTGACCATGATGCTCCAGATTTTGTAGGTGGTGCATTTATTCTTCTGTAACTATTGATTGTTGGGTTAAAAAACGCAGATAAAGATGAAGCATTTTTAATTACTCCACCTAAAAAATTATAGGCCATTTTACTTAAACCAAGTTTATCTTTATTATCTAAGAATTTATTTTTACTACCTTGCCAAACTGATACGTGAGCATGACAACCATTGCCGGTTAAATTTCCAAACGGTTTAGGCATAAATGTTGCTCTTAATCCGTGCTTTTCAGCAATTGTTTTTACCATAAACTTAAAAAAGGTATGTCTATCTGCAGTTTTTAGACAATCTGAATAATCCCAATTCATTTCAAATTGACCGTTAGCATCCTCGTGATCGTTTTGATAAGGGCCCCATCCCATTTCAATCATACAGTCACAAATTTCCTTAATTAAATCATACCTTCTCATTAATGCAGATTGGTCATAACAAGGTTTGGATTGTGTATCTCTTGGATCTGCAATTGAATTGCCATCAGGTGAAATCAAAAAATATTCACACTCAACACCTGATTTCATTGTTAAATTTTGTTTTTTAAGTTTTTTTATCTGATTTTTTAACATCACTCTAGGTGATGCATCTACTGGTTTGCCATTCATCCATAAATCAGATGCTAACCATCCAACTTCTTTATTCCATGGAAGTTGAATTAAACTATCTGGGTCTGGAATTCCAAACATGTCTGAGTCAGCAGGTGTCATATCTAACCATGCTGCAAATCCAGCAAAACCAGCTCCTGCATTTTGCATTTCTTTTATTGCATGAGCAGGTACTAATTTTGATCTTAATACACCAAATAAATCTACAAAACTGATTAAAAAATATTTAATTTTTTTTTGCTTAGCAATCTGAAATAAATTTTTAGACACAACCTAAGTTAACATAATTATTTAAAAAAAGATAAAATTGTTTCTTTATAATAAATTAAATTTACAACAATAATTACAATTATAGCTAGTATCACACCATACTTAGCTTTAGGAAATGCTACTCCTCTCATTTTTGAGGGTCTTAATTCTTCTTTATTATCTTCCATAAATTTAGAACATAAAAAAGGGCGCTACATTTAAGTAGCGCCCAAATTTTAATTTAAATTACCAGTCGGTAATATTGCTTTTGTGATCGTTAGCACTATGTCTTTTTCTAGCAAGTCTTGAAAGTTCATCACTTTCAGCTCTTGCAGTCAAAACGTGCCAACCAACCCATAAGATCAATGCAATGATTACCAGTATGCCTTCAACAGATCCAGCACCAGGGTAAATTGCACCAGCAACTTCTTCTGCTGGCTTATTAAGGTGATCTATCCAGTTTGTAACTGTAGCCATATTTTCCTCCTTTACCTGGTTGCAGATGAAACTGCTTTTTCATCTTCTTTAGCAGATTCCATCATTTCATAGTCTAATCCAGCTATCTCAACTTCACGTGGGATCCTTAATTTACCCATACCGTTAAGAACTTTAGCTATGATGTAGCCTGGTATTAGTCCAAGAACAACGAACATAATTAATGCTCCGATGAACTGTCCTAATGGATTAATTGTTGCATAAGTTGTTCCGTCCCACATAGCACCAACACTGTAACCAGATGATGGATAACCATTTAAGACAAAACCACAAATTACAAGACCTACAAATCCAGCATAACCATGCACTGCTACGGCACCAACTGCATCATCAATTTTGAACTTACGTTCAACCCAGTAATGTAGTTTATATGCAATAACAACACCGATCATACCAATGATCATTGCTTGAATTGGGTGATATAAATCATTTCCAGCCGAAGCACAGATCACACCTGCTAGACCACTTGAGTAAGTCCAGAAAGGATCTCCTTTAGCAATCCAATATCCAGCTAATAATCCTCCTGATAATGACATCAAGAAGTTAAATGTAATACCACTAAGTGTAGTAGGCGTTACGTAGATATTAGTTGCTGTCCAGTAAGATATACCTTCCATACCATACTCAGGTCCAAGGTCGAAAATAGGTATGTTACATGCTGCGTAAAATCCCCAGAAACCAGTATAAATTAAAAATAATCCTACTGTTACTAACCAAGGATTTCTTGGTCCAATGTTTCTTGGTTCACCGCTAGACGAAAACTTACCAATTCTTGGTCCTAAAACCATTAGAACACCTAAAGCAAATCCACCTGCAATTGCGTGAATCACTCCTGATGCGTAAGCATCGTGATATCCTAAAAGTTTCAACATCCAACCATCGAAGTGCCATCCCCATGCAGCATCAATTGTCCAAAATACAGAACCAATTGCAATTGCTAAAATACCAAATGCAAAAGTCGTAATTCTTTCAATGATTGCTCCAGAAACGATGGAAGCAGCCGTCCAAGAGAAAAGTAAAAAGGCAGCCCAGAAGACACCAGAAATGTGGTCTCCTAAATTG
>CACGHF010000009.1 GCA_902572775.1 uncultured Pelagibacteraceae bacterium | reverse complement strand
ATCCTTGATATCCTTTAGCCCAAGCTTCAAACTCCCTAACACAATCAGAGCATAATATTAATTGATATTTTCTTTTATCTTTTGTGTCAGTTTTTTTTATCAAATATTTTTTTTTGATAGCAAGATTTATAAATTTAAAAATTGTTGGCCTCGAACCAAATCCTCTAGGAATATCATCTATTAACTGTTCTATATTTAAATTTTCTTTATTATACATTTTTTCAAGTGTCCAAAACCAAATAAATATCAAAATAATATTTGATCTAAAAAATTTTATACTTGGATATTTTGAATTGGAATATTCAAAATCTTTTTTTATAAATGTAATAAACTTTCTATAATCCATTTTTTTAGATTTTATTAATTAAATTTTATTCGTAGTCCCTTGATTTAAAAGTCAGCACTACCAGACTTTGGTCAGATAAATTATTTTTACTTATTTATATAAAAAAAATAAGTAAATTTTTTTTACTTAAAATCTTTTTTAAATTTTTTTGTTAAATAATCTATTAATACTGGGGCTATTTGCCATGTATAAAAATCATAACTACTTAAGCAAAAGCGCACACCTCATAAATTAATGAATTAGGTTTTCTTTATGAATTAAAAAAAAAATTTAGTAGCCTTAATATTTGAAATAAACTAAATCACACAAAATTAAATAAACTAGATAAATTTTTTTGGTCTTTTTAAAAACAAATTCGAAAAATTTTAATGAAAATTATTTAGTAAACCCACCAGTTCAATACAAAAAGATATAAGAGTAAAAAAATATGATAATAGTAAGTATCAACCTTATAATTTTTTAATTTAAAATATATTGAATTAAAATGTCATTAATATAAAGTACCTATATAAAGCGATACATAACTCGTCGTTAAATTCTAAAATTTACGAAAGTGGGATCGGTCGTCTTTAAATTAATTTTTAAAGGAGGCTTTATGAACTTTGGATACTTTTGTAATACTACTAATTGGGATAAAAAACCTTATACCCAATTATTAGAGGAAGCTAGAGAGATCACAGAATATTGTGACAAAAATAATTGGAATTCTATTTGGTATACTGAACACCATTTTAACCATGAAGGAATGGAGTCTTGTACTAATCCACTAATGATGTGTACCGATGCTGCTGCAAGAACTAAAAATATTCGTTTAGGACAAGCTTGTAACGTAATAACATTTCACAATCCCATAAGACTTGCAGAAGATATTGCAACCCTTGACCAAATGTCAGAAGGAAGAGTTGAAGTTGGTATTGGAAGAGGAGTTTATGGAAGAGAAGCTATTAATATGAATAAAGAGGCTGACTTAAAAGACCAAGCAAAAAATTTTAGACTATTTTCTGAAACATTAGACATAATGAAAAAAGCATGGTCTGAAGACTTCTTTTCTCACCAAGGTGAATTCTATACTTATCCATCTCCTAATTTTATTTGGCAACACGATATGAGTCCTCCAAAAGAAAATGTTGTAGATTTAAAAACAAATGAGTTAAAGCAAATATCTGTATTGCCAAAACCATATCAAAAACCTTTCCCACCGATTTCTCAAGTAGTTGATGGAGAAAGATCAATTCAGTGGGCAGCAGAAAATGGTCTTAATACGATTATGTGGATACCAACTGTAAAAGCTTTGAAAAAAAGATTTGAAATTTATAAAGAGGCAAAATCTAAAGCTGAAAATAGAGATGTACCACTGGGTGAAGGTATTAGTTTGGTTAGAGATATGTTTGTTGCAGAAACTATGGAAGAGGCTGAAAAAATGGCTGGAGAACATATAGTTAATTATATGAGATGGGTTTGCCATTGGAGAGGATTGGGAAATCATATGGATCCAGATGAAAAATTACCAGAGACAAAAAATAAGCTAGATTTATTAAATTATGAATTTCTTCATAAAAGAAATCTTTTATTTGGAACACCTGAGTTTGTAATAGAAAAAATAAAAGAACTTCAACAAGAATTAAATCTTCAAAATTTACAAGTCTGGTCTAACTTTCCAGGTATCAAACATGAAGACTGTATGAGAAGTATCAAGTTATTTACAGAAGAAGTTATTCCAAATATAAAACCAATAGATACAAACATACAAAGAGCTAGCTAGTAGATGGATTTAAAACTTAGAAAATTTGCAAAATTTGTAGATAAAACTTTTATTGAAGGTGGAAAAAAAGCAAAAGAACCTGTTCTATTAGTCTCGGTTGCAGCTGTTATAGAAAACCCTTGGGCTGGAAAAGGTTTTGTAGAAGATTTAAAACCAGAAATACTAGATCTTGCACCTCAATTAGGAGATCTTTTAGTGCCAGAGTTAACAAAAGAAATTGGATCAGGTGAAAAAATTTTAGCTTATGGAAAAGCTGCTATGGTTGGATTAAATGGTGAGATAGAACACGCATCTGCATTTATTCATACTTTAAGATTTGGAAATAAATTTAGAGATGCTGTTGGTGGAACTTCTTATTTAAGTTTTACTAACACTAGAGGTTCCGCGGGTGCAAAAATTTCAATTCCAATGATGCATAAAACTGATGCTGGATTAAGACCTTTTTATCTAACGCATGAATTTACAATTCATGATGCACCTAATGAAGATGAAATAGTTGTTGCAATTGGAGGCGCTCCAACCGGACGAGCTCATGCGAGAACGGGTGATAGATATCAGGATATGAAAGAGATGGGCATCGATAACTAATTGATGTCTTACAATTTTGATAACGATCAAAATCATTATTATTTTAATAATAAAAATTCTTTACCAATAATTTTTATTCATGGTGTTGGTTTAAATCAACAAATGTGGAAACCACAAATTGAATTTTTTAAGAATAATTCATTTATAACTTACGATCTGTTAGGACATGGAAAAACACCTTTTAAAAACCCAAATTTAACAATGGAAAATTTTACTGATCAATTATCAAATTTAGTAAATAACCTAAAGATAGAGAAATTAAATTTAATTGGCTTTTCAATCGGATCTTTGATTGCAATTGAATTTGCTTCAAAATATGAAAATTATTTAAATTCTTTAACCCTAATATCAACTACATATCAAAGGACAGCAGAGGAAAGACAAAATGTAATTGATAGAGTGAATTTGGCAAAAAAAAATATGCCAATATCTCAAATGGCAATGAAAAGATGGTTTTCAGATAAATACCTTGAACAAAATCCTGAGTTATATGATGAGTTTATGAAAATTCTTAACAAGAAAGGAATTGATCAAGAAAATTTTATTAAATCTTATGAGGTGTTTGCAAACTATCAGGACAATCTTGAAAATATAAAAAATATAAAAACAAATACTTTAATAATAACAGGATCAGATGATCCAGGATCTACACCTGATATGTCGAAAAATTTAAACAAAGATATACAAAATTCTACATATGTTGAAATCAAAAATGGAAAACATCTATGCACTATTGAATATGCAGACGAAGTAAATAATGCAATAATGAAACATATAAATAATGCCTGAATTAAAAAAATATCAAATGTTTATAGATGGTCAGTGGGTAGACTCTGATACAAAAAAAACTTTTGAAACTTTAAATCCAGAAAACAATAAGCCTTGGGCTGTAGTACCTGAAGCTAGCACAAATGATGTGGATAGAGCTGTAAAAGCTGCACAAAAAGCTTTTGAAGGTGAATGGCCAAAGATGCTTGCAAGAGATAGAGCAAAATATTTAAGAGCCATTGGAAATAAGCTAAGAGAAAATTCTGAATTATTAGGAAAAATTGAAACCATTGATACAGGAAAACTGTACAGAGAAACTTATCAACAAGCGAAATACATTGCCGAATATTATGATTATTATGCAGGTTTGGCTGATAAAGTTGAAGGAACAGTTCTTCCAATAGATAAACCAAATATTCAAGCGATCACAACAAGAATTCCAATAGGTGTTATTGCAGCTATCATTCCATGGAATTCTCAAATGTTTTTAACTGCAACAAAAGTTGCTCCTGCTTTAGCTATGGGTAATACTGTTGTAATTAAATGTTCTGAATTAGCGCCAGCAACTATGTTTGAGTTTGCAAAGTTAGTTGAAGAAACTGGAATACCAAAAGGTGTTGTAAATGTAGTTTCTGGTTTTGGAGATCCATGTGGTCAAGCTCTAACTACTCACAACTTAATTGAGAAAGTAGCTTTTACAGGAGGTCCTGAAACTGCAAGACATATAATTAGAAACTCTGCAGAAAATTTATCCGAGGTAAGTTTAGAGTTAGGTGGAAAAAGTCCTGTAGCTGTTTTTGATGATGCTAAACAAGAAAATGCAATCAATGGAATAACTGCTGGAATATTCGGAGCAAGTGGTCAAAGTTGTATAGCAGGTTCAAGGTTGTACCTACAAAAAGGAATTTATAATGAATTTCTAGATAAATTAGCATCAAGAGCAGAAAAAATTAAAATAGGTGCTCCAATGGACACTGAAACTGAAATGGGTCCCTTAAGTAACTTTAAACAATTAGAAGTAATAGAAAAAAATATTAAATTAACTGTTGAACAAGGAGGAAAAATTAGATGCGGTGGTAAAAGACATCCTTTTTCAAATGAAGGTTATTATTTTCCTCCAACAATTATTGAGTGTGAAAATCATAATTTACCTGCTGCTGAAAATGAACTTTTCGGACCTGTTTTATCAGTAATGAAATTTGATACTGAAAAAGAGGTAATAGAATTAATGAACGACAATCAATATGGTCTTTCTTCAGGTGTTTATACTAGTGATTTTGCAAGAGGCATGAGGGTATCTAATGCTATTCGAGCAGGAATAACATTTGTAAATACTTATAGATTAATTTCACCTTCAGCTCCATTTGGGGGTATCAAGGATAGTGGATATGGAAAAGAAGCAGGAATTGAATCAATTAAAGACTACACAAGAGTAAAAACAACTTGGTTCTACACATCAGACGAACCTTCTCTAGACCCTTTCTCAATAAGATAATCCATATCAATTTACCCATCTAAAATAGGTTAATTTTGTCATTGAATATTGAGTGTATTCATACTTAAATTGGCTTTTATAAATTGTTAACAATAAAGAGGAAGATAATGAGAAAACTATTTATCGCTGTATTTATGTTTGTATCAAGTTTTGGTTCAAATGTAATGGCAGACGGACATTCGATTAAAATGGGGATCATCTTAGGATTCACTGGTCCTATTGAATCTCTAACTCCAGCTATGGCTGCATCTGCAGAGCTTGCATTTAAAGAAGCTTCTGATTCAGGTTCACTATTAGGTGGAAAAAAAATTGAGCCAGTAAGAGCAGACTCAACTTGTGTTGACTCAGCAGCGGCAACAGCTGCAGCTGAAGGGTTAATTTCAGGTGGTGTAGCTGCAATTATGGGAGCAGACTGTTCAGGTGTAACTGGTGCTATTGCAACTAACGTTGCTGTACCAAATGGTGTAGTAATGATTTCACCTTCAGCTACTTCTCCAGGTTTAACAACTCTAGATGATAATGGATATTTCTTTAGAACTGCTCCATCAGATGCTAGAGGTGGTCAAATTTTAGCTGACATAACTAAAGACAGAAAAGTAAAAAGTGTTGCAATCACTTATACTAACAATGACTATGGTAAAGGTTTAGCTGATGTTTACAAAGCGGCAGTTGAAGCTCATGGTATTAAAGTTACAACAGTAACTGCTCACGAAGATGGAAAAGCAGATTACTCATCTGAAGTAGCAACTCTTGCTTCTGCTGGTGGTGATGCTGTAGCAGTTATTGGTTATCTTGACCAAGGAGGAAAAGGAATTATTCAAGCTTCTTTAGACTCTGGTGCGTTTGATAGATTTATTTTATCAGATGGTATGATTGGTCAATCTTTAGTTGATGCATTCGGAAAAGATTTAAGTAAATCATTTGGATCATTACCAGGTTCTACTGGTAAAGGTGCAGGAATATTTGCTGAAGTTGCAAAAGCTGGGGGTGTAGAAGCTTCTGGTCCTTACACAGGTGAATCTTACGATGCGGCTGCTTTAATCGTTCTTGCAATGCAAGCAGGTAACTCTGCTGACAGAGCATCAATTGCAAAAAATGTAATGGATGTTGCTAATGCTCCTGGAACTAAAATTTATCCAGGTGAACTTAAGAAAGGTTTAGACTTACTAGCAAAAGGTAAAAAGATTAATTACGAAGGTGCTACTGGAGTAACTTTTACTAGTGTTGGTGAAGCTGAAGGTTCTTTCTTAGAACAAGAAGTTAAAGGCGGAAAATTCAAAACTAAAAAACAAAGATAACTTTTTATCTTAATTCAAAAAACCCCAGTAATTTAATTGCTGGGGTTTTTTTTTAGATCAGCTCTAATAGTAGAAAGAGCTATTATAATTAAAAAAATTAAACATATTAAATTCATAGTTTTCCAGCTAGTTAAGCTTAGAAACACTCCAGCAGACAAACTTGCTGCTGCTTGAATTGTGTAAACGATAAAATCATTATACCCTTGAGCTCTAAATTTTTCCTCTTCTCTGTAACACAAAACAAGTAAGCTCGTTCCTGAAATAAACAAAAAATTCCATCCTAGACCTAGAAAAATAAGAGCAATCAAATAATTAATAAAGTTTTGTTCAAATAAACTGGTAATAATTGTGACTAAAAATAATAAAACTCCCATATACATAATTTTACTATGACCAAACCTTTTAATTAAATTTCCAGTAACTAGTGAAGGTAAAAACATGGCTGCTATATGAAGCTGAATAACAAATCCAGTCTTGGACAAACTTATTTTCTCCATCAAGTGCATGCTTATGGGTGTGGCTGTCATTAAAAAAGTCATTACAGCATAGGCAAAAGCTGAAGCTACAAGTGCCTGTAGAAATCTTGGTTGTGACATAAGTTCTAAAAAACTTCTTCCAGTTTTATATTGATTGTTTGATGTCTTTTTAGTTTCCTGAAAAAAAAATAAAAATATTGTTGATGAAATAGATAATGCTGCAAGAGCAAGATAAGAACCTGCATACATATGATCTGAAATAAATTCTTTAGAAATATTTGCAAGATTTGGACCAATAAACGCCGAACCTATTCCTGCTAACAAAATAATAGAAATTGCTTTTGGTGCATAATCCTTCTCTACAACCTCTACTGCTGCAAAACGATATTGATGACTGAAAGCTATTCCTCCACCAATTAAAAAGCATCCTAAATTATATAAAACAAAGCTTTCTATAATTATAGAATATGCGGTTAAAAGAGATGCAAAGCATGTAACGATTGATGCATAAATAAATCCCAATTTCCTTCCAATTATACTCATAAGCTTAGCAGCAAAAAAAGCAAATAACGCAATTCCAACAACTGATAAAGCCATTGGAAGAGTTGCTAAAGATTTTATTGGACTAAATTTCGAACCAATTATACCGCTTAAAAAAACTGTGACTGGTGCAGCTGTAAAAGCAAAAATCTGACTTAAAATAAGTAACCAAAGATTTTTATTCATTAAAAGAATAAATACTTATCAGCCATATACAAAGCCCACGCAGCGGCAGCACCTAATATAATATATTTCATTTGGTTTACTTTATTTCTATTTTTTCTGGAAGTATACCTTTAGGTCGATACCTCATTATAAACAACAATCCTAATCCCATCAGCAAAAATCTGAAGTAAGGAACACTTTCAATTAAATGAGCTTTAATTGCATTTGTTTCAGGAATACCTGCTGTAAAGAAATTAATTAAAAACATTGATATTGGAGCAGCTTCAATCCATAAAAACCATACAACGAAACCACCTAAAATTGCACCAAAGTTGTTTCCACTTCCTCCTACAATTACCATTACCCAAATCAAAAAAGTATATCTCATAGGTCTATAGCTTCCTGGAGTAAATAGGCCGTCTTGTGTAACAAGCATTGCGCCCGCAATTCCAACAATAGCTGAGCCTAAAATAAAAATTAACAAATGTTGTTTAACAACATTTTTACCCATTGCATTTGCAGCTTCCTCATTATCTCTTATTGCTCTCATCATTCTTCCCCAAGGAGAATAAAGAGCTTTTTGAGTTAAAATTAAAAGAATAATAACCACTACTAAGAATAATCCTGAGTAACATAGTTTTACAAATACTGATGAGCCTTCAATTACAAGTTGGTTTAAAGCAGCTTGTCGATCAGCCAAATTATCAATTACACTTAATTTTCCTGAATTAAACTTTTCAACTAAGCTTATAAACCAATCTGTCGTTTGCAGATCTACCTCATATGGTGCAGGTCTTTTTAATCCAATAACGTTTTTCACACCTCTTGTTAGCCAGTCTTCGTGCTTAATAATTGCAATAACGATTTCTGAGATAAGAAGTGTTGCAATAGCTAAATAATCAGCTCTAAGACCAAGAGCAACTTTTCCTACTATAAATGCTAAGCCGCCTGCAAAAAGAGCTCCAACTATCCATGAAAATATAATTGGTAATCCAAATCCTCCAAGAAAACCCGTTGTCGCAGGATTTACAGCTTCAATTTTCTCAATACCTGGTTCAGCGGTTACTCTTATAATTATGATCCCTGTTATGATAAGGGCTGCAATACTATAGGTTCTTAATTTTGATTTTTCAAAATTTTTCAAAATAAATCTAATAACCAAAACCATTACAATGATAAGCCATAAGCACATCAAAATATCAAAACCTCCTGCCCTCCAAGCTTCTTGAACAGGATCTACTGATATCAATACAGCAGCTAAACCGCCTAAAGCTGTATAACCCATAATTCCAAAATTAATTAAACCAGCGTATCCCCATTGAATATTTGCACCCATCGTCATTAATGCAGAAATCAAGCAAAGATTAAATATTGATAAAGCTATATTCCAAGATTGAAATATCCCAACCATAAGAATAAGCACCATCATGATACTATAAGCTGTAATTACATTTAGATTTTTTCTCACAATACTTTCCCCTTAAATATTCCTGAAGGTCTGTAAATTAAAACTATGACCAAGATTGAAAACGAGACTGCAAACTTGTAATCTGTGGAAAGTAGTTGAACTAAACTATTTGGTTCCATGCTTTCTGGTAAAATATACATAAAGAATTTTTTATAAGCATAAGTTAATAAAATTTCAGAAAAAGCGATAACGTATCCACCTAAAAAAGCTCCAAAAGGATTTCCAATTCCTCCAACAATTGCAGCAGCAAAAATAGGAAGCATATTGTTAAAATAAGTAAATGGTTTAAAACTTTTATCTAAACCATACAAAGCTCCACCTATTGTAGCTAAAATACCGGCAATAATCCAAGTAACTAAAACTATTTTTTTTGGATCAATACCTGATAGCAAAGCCAGATCCTCATTATCAGAATAAGCTTTCATACTCTTTCCAGTTTTTGTTCTATTTAAAAACCAAAATAATAAAGAGACTAAAACTATTGTAACAAAAATAGTTATTACTTGAGTTGATTTTAGTGCAAGTCCTTCGTTTAAACCTGTCATCTCTTTGAATTCACGTGCCTTAATAATAAATTTTTCTCCATCAAAAAATCTTCTGTCAGCAGGTCCAATTATTATTCTTACTACTGCTTGAGTCACAAACATTACACCTATACTTACCATTGCAAATTGAACTGGAGGGCTTTTCTGATGTCTATAATATTTGAAGACAAATTTATCTATTAAAAGCATATAAAGAATCATAAAAATAATTCCAAAAGGGATAGCTAACAGAGCAGTAGGTAAAACACCTAAAGAGACACCTAAAGATTGGAAATACCATGTAAATAAGATCGTAGCCATGGTTCCAAAAGACATCATGTCACCAGTTGCAAAATTAGCAAATCTTAAAATTCCATATATGAGTGTAACAAAGATTGCACCTAGCGCTAACTGAGAACCATAGGTTAATGCTGGAATAAAAATATAATTTAATAGAAGAATTATTGCATTTATAAAATCCATATTAACCTCCTAAAAAAGAGCTTCTTACTCTAGGATCGTCTAATAATTCTTTTCCAGTTCCTGAATAACGATTTTCTCCAGTAACTAGCACATAGCCTCTATCTGAAATACTTAAGGCTTGTTTTGCATTTTGTTCTACCATTAAGATTGCAACGTTTGTTCTTTTTACTTTTACTATATGATCAAACAATTCATCCATCACAATTGGTGATACACCTGCAGTTGGTTCATCTAGCATTAAAACTGTGGGTTTAATCATTAAAGCTCGACCTAGAGCTACTTGTTGTCTTTGACCTCCAGAAAGTTCACCAACCATCTGACTTCTTTTCTCTCTTAAAATTGGAAATAATTCGTAAATTTCCTCAATTATTTTTTTGATTTCAGCCTCAACAAGAAATGCACCCATTTCTAAATTTTCTTCAACGGTCATGCCTGCAAAAACATTTTTTGTTTGAGGCACAAAAGAAATACCTTGTTTAACTCTATCTTGAGGTGACAATTTAGAAATATCTTTGCCGTCAATCTTTACTGATCCAGATTTTAAATTAAGAAGACCCAGCATTGCTTTCATAGCAGTTGATTTACCAGCACCATTGGGTCCTAGAATAGAAACTATTTCACCCTTGTTTACATTCACAGAACAGGAACTAATGATATCGGGACCATTGCCATAACCGCCTGTCATTTCTATTCCCTCAAAATATGCCATTAGTTTGTATCCTTTAATTTTGATCCTCTACCGAGGTAACTCTCTATAACTTTTTCATCTTTTTTAGCTTCTTCAACAGTTCCTTCAAACAAAACTGATCCTTCAGCCATAACAATTACTGGATCACATAATCTTCCAATAAAATCCATATCATGTTCAATCATACAAAAAGTATAACCTTTTTCTTTATTTAACTTTTCTATTGCAGTTCCAAGATCTTTTAGCAAAGTTCTGTTAACACCAGCTCCTACTTCATCTAATAGTACTAATTTTGCATCAACCATCATGGTTCTTCCAAGTTCTAATAATTTCTTTTGACCACCTGAAAGATTTCCAGCAAGCTCATTAGATAGATGTCCTAGATTTAAAAATTCAACAACTTCTTTCGCTTTCTCTTTAACCACGGCTTCTTCTTGTGCAACTAAACCTGGTTTAAATAATGCAGTCATTATTTTTTCACCAGATTGATTTCCAGGAACCATCATTAAATTTTCTAAAACAGATAAATTTGAAAACTCGTGTGCAATTTGAAATGTTCTTAACAACCCTTTAGAAAATAACTCATATGATGGAACATCTGTAATGTTTTCATCATCGAAAACAACATTACCACCAGAGGATTTTAAGTTTCCAGCAATTAAATTAAATAAAGTTGTTTTACCAGATCCATTTGGTCCAATTATACCAGTAATTGTTCCTCTTTTAACTTTTATTGAACAATCTGAAACTGCAGCCAATCCACCAAAATATTTACTTAAATTATTAATCTCTAAAATATTTTCAGACATTTTATTTATTTGTTTAGTCTTTTGTGAATACTATTTAAAGTTTTTTCTAGAGATTTATAAAAACCTGCTTTAGTTAATTCTTTTACACCTTGTTCATTTAACCCTTTTGGTGTTTGAGACTCTTTTACTAAATTCTTTAAATTTTCTTTTGAATTTACTACAGCATCTTCAGATAAAGCTAAAAATAAAGAAGTAATATATTTTTGAGCATTATTTCTTTTTACTCCTCTTTTTACCAACCAATCAGTCATTACTCTCAACATCTCATAAAAAGGCGCCATCATGCCAGAGGTTGACCAAAAATTAATTGAGGATTTTTCATTTTTAATTTCTACAGTTGTTCCTAAATTATTAAAAAATGCTTTAACTTTTGAATTAGGAGGACAAATAGGTACAGGACCTTTTTTTAATGAAATTGGAGGTAGGGGTATTGCTCTTACAATCTTTGCTTTTACTTTAATTGCTTTTTTTAATTGAGATAAAGTAATTGTCGAAATAAAACTAACAACCGTTTGGGTCGATTTAAATTTTAAATCTTTAATAATTTTTTCACCAACAGTAGGTGTAACAGATAAAAATACCCAATTAGATTGATCTACAATTTGTTGATTATTTTTAGCAATAACTATTTTTTTAAACTTTCTTTTTAAACCAAGAGCTATTTTTTTATTTCTTGGAGAAATAATAATTTTCTTATAAGAAATTTTTGATTTACATATTCCAGTGATCACTGAAGCTGCAATTTTTCCAGTACCAATAAAACCTAAATTCATAATTTTGGATACTTTATATTGATTATATTGAATTAATTAACAAAAAAAGAACCTCTAATTCTTAGTAATTCTCTGCTTAATTCCTTGTTTTCTTTGAAAGGTTTTCTTCCATGAAGCCAGAAATAATTATTTGCAATCACAGAGAATCCAACTGGTAATTTTGTAATTATTTTATTTTTACTTTCCTCTAATCCATCAGACAATCTTTGTAAAAAATTTCCTTGATCCATATTTTGAGGTTCTGGAAATTGATCTATATAAGATATCGTTGGTCTTCCGTCTTTATCAGTCGAAAAGACCGGGTGCTCTACCTTGTAATCAATATTTTTACTTTTTGGTGACCCCCAAACAAAATTTTGTCTCCCAACTGGATCATTAAATAAATCATCACAATGCTCCCAGTCATCAAGGTGTAACATAGCTGTTTCACCACCTTCAACATTTTGCTCATCAATTTTTGTCATAATTAACCAATCGGTTACATCTTTCACATATGTGCCATCTGTATGAAGATCCATATTCCTATAAGCCTTTCTTAAATAAGAGTCGCTACTATCTTCATGTTTAACATGAAAACGAGCATAATATTTTCCTGCCATGGCATCATGATTAGGTACACCAATTAGATGAGCTATTGCAGTTGATAACTTAACTAAAAATGTATCATTAATTTTTGCAGTTATATCTTTTGGTCCAATAATAAAGCAACCTGTAGATCTATCTCTTATAATTGAGTTCATTAATTCGCTTAATTTATTATTTGTTAAATCATCTAAACTTTTAGCTAAAGTAAATCTTGTAAATGGTTTTAGCTCTAATGCTGTTAAATCAAATTTATTAAAGGGGAAAATTAATTTATCTATTATATCATTTTCTAAACTAATTTTTATTATCCTATTTGATTTATCGTGTTTTTGAATTTCTATGCCTGTAATTTTTTGCATTCTAAATTTTATTTCACCTTATTTTATAAATCAATTTAATCAGATATAATTGTTAATTATTGCCATACAAATAGCTGAGAAAATTGTAGGATAAACAAAGTTTTTCTTAGAAATAAAAAAAACAAACAAGGATAAAAATACAACAATTGATCTACTGTAATAACTAGCTTCTATTAATACGCCAGCAGGAAAAATTATAGTTCTTGCTATTAATGCTGCTAAAGTTGCATAGGCTAAACAATTAAACCACTTAAAAAGTTTTGATGTTTCCTTGATACCTTCAGATGTGAGAGCACCTAAAAATCTAGATAAAAATGTAGCAAGAGATGTAACTAAAATTGCATAAACGATATTAGCTGACACTGTGCTCTCCAACTAAATAGGCTATAGTTCCACCAATTACACCTGCTAACAGAATTGACCACTCAGGTGAAAATAAATAAATAATTGGTCCTAAAATTATTCCAAGTAAGACAGATAATGTAACTTGTATAGTTTTTGATGCTCCAACCATCATGCATAAAAAATATACTGGATTAAGAATTGCTAATCCAATCATCATATCTTTATTCATAAATTCTGAAAAATAAAAACCTATAAATGTTCCAATAACAGATACACTAACTGTTGCACTTCCAATACCAATCCAATAATCAATTCTGTATTCTTTTGGAATTTTTTTATAATTACTTTTCATGATTAACCAAGCTGAAACAGCAATGAAATGACAAGAAAAGTAATACTTCCATTTAGGTTGACTTTTGTGCATCATCAACGGGAATAAGGATACAGCCATAGGGTAAAGTCTTGCGTTAACAAACCAAACTGCCAAAAAAATATTTAACAGAGATGCTCCAATTAACATGGACTCAGCCATTACTAGTGAGCCCGGTAAAGCATAAGTTAAAACAGTTGAAAAAATACTTTCCTGAATATTAAAACCTAAATTTTTAAATAGAGCTCCAATAGCTATAAAACAACAAGTGAGAGCAATTGCAGGACTGTCGTGAGTAAATATAGATCTATATCCTTTGAAGAAAAAATTTTTATTAATCATTATCCACCTAGGAACAGTCTACCAACATCAGGGTTTTGAAGTAAATCGTCTCCTTTACCTGCTATTGCAGTTTGCCCAGATACTAAAACGTATCCTATATCTGCAAACTCCAATCCTTTTTTGGCATTTTGCTCAACTAGAATGATTGTTTTTTTTTCATTTTGTTGAAGATCTCCTAAAATTTCAAAAACCATATCAATATATCTTGGTTCCAAACCAATTGAAGGTTCGTCAACAAGTAATACCGACGGTTTCATCACTAAAGCTCTTGATATTTCCAATAATCTTCTTTCTCCACCAGATAATACTTTTGCGGGTTGGCTTCTTCTGTTTCTAAGCCTTTCATATTTTTCTAATATTCTCTCTGCTTCTTCAAAAGATTCCTCTGTTTTATCTTTTATGTAGCCACCCATCAGTAAATTTTCCTCTACCGTCATATCTGGAAAGACAGAGTTGTCTTGTAAAATATATGCAATTCCAACTGACTTTAATTTTTCAGCTGGTGTTAGATTTGTAATTTCTTTACCATCTATTTCTATTTGACCTGAAAAAATATTTGTAAACCCATATATCGAATGGAGTATTGTAGATTTACCTGCTCCATTCGGTCCAATCAAACATAATGATTGAGCCTTATTTACAAACAAGTCAAAATTATGCAGAATTTCCATTTTTCCATATCCAGCATTTAAATTTTTAATTGTTAAATGTATTTCATCAGGAGAAAGTTTTTTTAAATCTTCCGGTGTTGGCGCTTTACCTAAAACTTCATATTGATTTGACATTATTGTGCTCCTAAATATGCGTCGACAACTCGCTTATCGTTTTTAATTTCATCTGGCGATCCGTTTGCCAACATCTTACCATGAGCTAGACAAAAAATATTTTCTGCTAATTGCATTATTACTCTCATGTTGTGTTCTATGACTAAAAGAGTAATTCCAAAATCTTGGTTCACTTTAATTAATCTGTCTATAATTCCATTAATTAAGGTTGGATTAATTCCTGCGGTTGGCTCATCTAACAAAAGCATTTCCGGCTCATTCATTAGAGCCATAGCAAGCTCTAGTAGTTTTTGCTGACCAAAAGATAAATCTCCTGCTCTAAGTTTTCTCTTTTGATATAATCCAACAAAATTCAATAAATTTTCTGCTTTTTCTGTTAATTCCTGTGGTATTTTTGAAAATAATTTAAACATACTTTCATCACTTCCTTTGTGACTTATAAGCATGTTGTCTATGCAATTTAATTTTCCATAAATTCTTGTCTGTTGAAACGTTCTTAATAAACCTAATTTTGCAATAACCGGAACTGGCAATTCAGAAACTTCTTTTCCATTAAACTTAATTGAGCCTTGGTCGATTGGATAAGTTCCAACAATTGAATTGAATAATGTTGTTTTTCCAGAACCATTTGGACCAATTAATCCAACTATCTTACCTTTTTCAACATTCATTGAAATATCAACATTAGCTTTTACTCCCCCAAAAGATTTGCTGACATTATTTACTTCAAGAATACTCATTTTATCTCTACCTGCGCCTTTCGGTCTGCTTCATCTACAACTTCACCAAATCTCTCAGGATATTTTTCTCTTAACCATCCCATAATTCCTTCTGGGAAATAAATAACAATTACTACAATTAAAACTCCAAGAGCCACATACTGCCATCCCAAGAAAAAAGTCCAAAAACCTTCTTTAAATATATGAAATACTGTTGCGCCAATAACTGGTCCCCATAAAGTTCCTTTACCACCTAATATTGCCATTAAAACCATAAACACACCCATTTCTCTTCCATCAAATGCTACATCAGTGGAGTCTATGTATCCAACTAAGCCACCCATGATTCCTCCGGCTAAACCACAGAAGAAGGCAGATATCATCCAACCAATTATTTTATATTTCATGGTCTCTATTCCCATGGCTTCTGCTTTATCTTCATTATCTCTAATTGCATTTAAGATTAATTTAAATCTAGTGGTATAAATTGCTTTGACTGCAATGAATGTTAGTACCAAAACTAAGAAACTTAAAAAATAAAAGAATTCACCTCTCGCCTCTAAACTCCCTACATTAGGAAAAGGTGGAGTAGTAAAACCTTGTCCCGCACCAATGATTTCAATTCCTCCAGAAATTTCTCCAGCTGCTACACCTAATCCAAGAGTGCAGATAGCAAAGTAATGACCCCTTAAACCTAAAATTGCATATCCAATTAAACCAGCAACTATTGTTGGTACAATTGCAGCAACTACAAGTCCAGCTGCCATTCCTTGAAAAAATTGAGCTGGTGTATGAACAAAAGTTTTTTCACCACCACTTTCAGTCCATTCAGCTAATGGAAAAAACATTCCTACTTGAACCGAGGCGCATAAATACATTCCTAATCCATAAAATAAGATATTTCCAAATGTGTTATATCCCATTTCACCCCCTTGAATATTCCAAGTGATTGCAAGGACAATCAATATACAAAGAATTGATAATTGAACTTTAAATGCAGGAAATACATAAGGAGCTGCTAGCCCAAAAATTAATATACCTATATATATAATTAAATTATTTTTGTTCATATAAGCTCTTGATTTTATCTCTAAAATTCTGATCTACTGTAAAATAATGGCCATCTTCATCATGAACACTTGACCCTGAAGAATGATATTCATCTAAATGTTTTTTAAATTGATCTATGTCAACTTCAATAGATTTCCCTTGATTATCATTAATTTTAACTTTTCTCATTTTAGATACTCTCTTTTTCTAGAAAGTTTAAATCTTCTGTAAACTAGGATTAAAACCAATAATAAAAACACTGAACCAATTCTAAATTCTGTACCCAAAATATAATCTGCAAATTCCTCAAAAACTCCTAGTCCCATACCTGACATTGCAACACCTGGTAAATTTCCTAATCCTGCAACAATTACAATCATAAAAGATCTGATTGTATAAGGTAGACCCATATAGGGATGGATAGTAAATGTTATTGAAATTAATGCTCCAGCAACACCACATAGAGCAGCATTTATTCCAAATGTTGCTGCATAAACTTTTTCTGTATCAACACCTAAAATCTTTGCGGCTCTTGCATTTTGAGCTGTAGCTCTAATAGCTCGGCCAAGCTTAGATTTTTTCATGTAAATTACTAAACAAACTGCAAACAAAATACTTATAAACGCTGAAAATATTTTTGAATTAGGTAACACAACATTGCTATCAAACAACATAGTTGTTCCGTAACCAGAGTTTGCAAGTACAACATCTGCACCAAATGCAAAATTCATTAATTGCATGAAAAGAATACTTATTCCAAAAGTCGCCAAAATAGAGATAAATAAATCCCTATCTACTACTTTATTAATTACTAGTTTGTAAATCGCTATACCAACAAAGTACATTATTACAGGTGCAACAATTACTCCCCATGCTGGATGTATACCGTAGAGGTACATAAAATATGCTATGTATCCTCCTAAAATAACAAGATCTCCTTGTGCAATGTTAATTATGTTCATCACTCCCCATTGAAGTGCCATTCCATATGCAATTAATGCAAACAAAACTCCAAGAAGAATTCCATCCAAGCAAGCTTGAACAGTTATCATTGGGTATTGAAATACAAGAAAATCCATAAAAAGTATTTTTGGGTTATATAAAAAAAAGCCCCCTATGACTAGGGGGCTTTAGTATTTTATTTTATCTATCTGACCACTTAGGAATTGGATGTATCAACTTAGCTGATGCCCATTTTAATGGAGCAACAACTTTGTTTTCACAACTTCCTGAAGCATCACACATTACTTGGAAAAGTACCATTGGTTTGTCAACGTTCTGACCACCAGGTGCAAATTTAATATTTCCATAGAATGTTTGCATATTCGTAGCTGCAAGAGCATCTCTTACTTTCTTTTGATCAAAAGAATTTGCTCTTTCAAATGCATCTTTGAATACCAATAAAGCAGCTGAAGATTCAGCAGATTGGTAAGGTGGATCATATCCAAACTCTTTCTCAAAGTCTGCAGCATAAGTCATACCATCTTTAAAGAAATCATCTTTATAAGTTAGTGACTTGTGCCATTGAGAAGCACAAAGAGCGTACTGAGAGTTCTTACCATGCTGTTTAGATAATTTTGCAGCATCGCAGTGAGTCATGGCTAACATTGGAACATCAACTTTCATTTCAGCAATTTGTCTGATCGCAGTTAACGCACCTTTTGTGTGACCTGATACAACAAGTACATCTGGTTTCATTTGTTTTACTTTAACCAAAGTAGCAGCCATATCATTTAGCTCTTTAGGCAATTTATCGTCAATTATGATTTTAGAACCAGTTCTTTCTGCAGCATCTAAAATACCTAATCTAACGTCCTGTGAGAATGCATCTTGTTCAAACGCTTGTGCAATTTTTACTGGTTTTCCACCATTTAGCTCAACCGCTGTTTCAATAGCAACATCAAGATATAAGTTAGCTGGAGCTAATACAGCAAATAGATATTTGTAACCTTTTGTAAACAAAGATCTAGATGCACCATTTGCTTCAACCATTGGAACACCATATTTTTCAGTCACTGGAGCAATCGCTTTAGTTAAACCAGAACTGTAAGGGCCAAGCATAAACTCAACACCATCTTGTGAAATTAATCTTTCTGCAAGCTGTGCAGCTCTCTTAGGGTTTGACTCATCATCGTAATAAATAATGTCAAACTTATAAGTCTTTCCACCAACTTTAACACCACCCATGCTGTTAATTCTGTCAACGGCCATGTTGTAACCATTTTGAGTATGAACACCATTAGATGAGTATTTACCAGTTAAGGAAATCGCAGCACCTAAAATAATTTTGTCACCAACTACTTTTGCAAAAGATGCAACAGAAGTTGAAAATAAAATTACTAATGCAGAAACAAAACTTAAAATTATTTTATTTAATCTCATTTTATTTCCTCTTTAATTAATTAATTATGTGATGATTAAATAAAGAAATTTTATTTTATGCAAGTGGCAATAAAGACCAAAAATGATTTAATATTGTTGAGTTATAACAATTATTCCAGCAATAATTACTAAAACACTCGCAGAAATTGTATTAATTGTTTTTGGATTTGCAGTGATCCACTTAATTAATTTCTGTGCAAGCATTGCATAACCAATCAATGATAAAAAATCTAAAACAATGTAAGTTGTAATTAAAATTGCAAATTGTGCCAATAAATTTGAATTAAAATCAATAAATTGGGGAAATATAAAAGGAAAAAACATCCAAGCTTTTGGACTTGTTCCAGCAACTAAGAAACCATCTCTAAAGAAAGATAAGTTACTTTTTTTTATTTCACCTTCACTTGAAATAGTTTTTGGACGTGATTTATAAATATCAAAAGCAAGATATAAAATATAAATTACTCCTATCCATTTAAATATATTTAATATTGTTGAGTTCTCAGAAAAAAAAGATCCTATTACAAAAATAACTAATGTTGCCTGAATAAAATTTGCTGTTACATCCCCTAATGCTGACCATACACATTTTCCAACTCCGTAATTCATTGAATACGAGATAATCACAACTCTAGGAGTTCCTGGTGTAATGAATAGAAAAATTATTATCTGTAGATAAAGTATGAAATCTAAGGGGAGCATAAAAAAAGATAGTCCTTAAAAACCGGGAGCTAAAGATGGCTAAGAAGGACTATCTAAGACATAATATCAGAGGCTAAAAAAAATGCATTAAATTTTTTTTTCAAATATAAAGGATTTATGAAAAAAAAAGGTCACAGACCAGTTACTAGAGTCAAAAACCCAGAGCCCAAAATGGACGATCCGGATTGGATCATTTGGGCAGCCTGGGCAGATAGGATCACTTTCGAAGAAATTGAAAAAAAAACAGGAAAGAAAGAATCTGATGTAATTAAGATTATGCGAAGATCTCTAAAACCATCATCTTTCAGGTTATGGAGAAAAAGAGTAAATCAAAAAAGTATAAAACATCAAAAAAAATTTGAATATTCTAGAAAAGAAATAGCTAGTAAAATTAAAAAAGGTGACTATCTATAGTCTATGAAAAAAATTACCATGTATACAGGTCCGCTATGTAATTATTGTGAGGCTGCAAAAAGATTATTAACTAGAAATAATGCAACTTATAATGAAATTGATATTTCAAAAGTTGATGGAGCAATGGATGAAATGATTAAAAAAGCTAATGGAAAAAGAACTATTCCACAAATTTTTTTTGATGACCAGCATATAGGTGGTTATGATGAAGTAAGAGCATTAGAAAAAGAAAATAAACTTCAAGATCTTTTAAATAATTAATTCCATTCTTCTAAACCTAATTGTTTCTTAGCTAAAGAGCTTAAGTCTTTTAGTTTAACTCTATCTTTATAATCAATTTCATAATCTTCAGCTGCAAAATCTGGTGGACTCTTTCCTTCTAAAAATTTTTTTGATTGTTTTATTGTATAATCAAGGTTTTTTTTACAATAAGGTGTTGCACCAACATAAATAACGTTCGAATAATTTTTTCCTGAATGTTTATCTTCTACAGCATGAATAACATCCGGATGCCACCAAATTGTGTCACCTGGTTTCATTTTTGGAATAGAAATTAGTCCTTTTAAAAGCAATGAATGATAATCTTTGTTAACAGATAACGCTCTTCCAAGTTTCGATCCACATAACTCTTTCTTGGGAACATCGTCTTGTAATGCTCTTGTTAAAACATATGTCATTGCTTTAGCAATAGGTATTAATTGTAAAGTTCCATCGTTAGGACCTTGTTCGGTTAAAGCTGTCCAACCTTGAAATGTTCTAAATACATGTGCAACCGCAGGAGACTCAAACTCTATGGTTCTATCTCTATACTTTGCTTCAAATGGATTATATTGTTCAAAGTTGTCAGAAAATATATCTCTATAAATTTTTTGATAATGACTATCGGTCCATCTTTCAATAGATCCAGCATCGCAATGAGGAGAAAGTCCCAAAGTATCATCACCTGGCTCTCTTCTTCTTACTCTATCTGCATAAGACAATTCTTTATTTGGATCAAAAACTTTATATTCAGAGTTTTCAAATAACCAAAGATTATTTAGCCATTTTTTTACTTTAGCCATTTGCTCTGAGTGTCTTATTTCTATTTGTGCTTTTGACCAATAAAGACCATATATTTGAGGTTTGCCTGATTTAAGATCACTAAAATATTTATCTAGATCAGCTTTCTTCTTTTGATCTTCGTAATAATTATTTTCATCAATATACTTCTCTAATTCTAAATTTAAATTTTCAATAAATTTGTCTTCAAAAACATCTCGGATTATTACACAGCCTCTTTTTTTTATATCTTCTATTACCTTTGTGTTTTTTTGATCTAGCTCATTAATACTAATTTCTGGAATTATGGATTTGTTGTTTTTTTTGAGATTTAATATTTCTTGTATTTCAGTTTCTATGAACTTTTCGATTTTGGCGAAATTTTCTTTATAATTTTTTGAGTGATTTCTGAGCTCTTCTTTAACTTTCTCAATATCGATATTTTCAAACATTAAATTTAGCTCTTAGGTTTAAAAACTAAACATACCCCATTGTTACAAAATCGTTTTCCTGTAGGCTCAGGTCCATCATCAAATATATGTCCGTGATGACCTCCACATTTTTTACAATGATATTCAGTTCTTGCATAACCTATGTGGTGATCTGTTTTAGTTTCAAATACGTCAGGCAAAGATTCATAAAAGGAAGGCCAGCCTGATCCGCTCTCATATTTTGTTTTTGAATCAAATAATTTTTCACCACAGTTTGCACAATGAAAACTTCCTTCCCTTTTTTCATGATTAAGTTCACTTGATCCAGCACGTTCAGTACCTTCCTCAAATAAAATTAATTTTTGCTCAGCAGTTAAATTTGGATTTATTTTTTTTGTCATGAACTTATATATTTAGCACAAGATTGATGTAACATTGAATGTAATTCAACAAGTTTATTAAAATCTTTATTATAACCACCGCCCAAAACCCCACAAAATGGTATTCGTCTAGAAAAAAAGTTTTCTACTACTAGCTCATCTCTTAATTTTATACCCTCATCAGAAATTTTTAATTTTCCTAATCTGTCATTAAAATGAATATCGACACCAGCTATATAAAAAATAAAATCAAAATTTTCTTGATTTAACTCATTTAAATAATGTTTAAGTGTTTTAATATAAGCGTCATCCTCTAAATTATCCTCGAGTTCCACATCTAAATCACTGTTTGATTTTTTTGCTGGATAGTTAGTTTTAGAATGCATACTGAATGTGAATACACTTCTATTATCTTTAAAAATTTCTGAATTACCATTTCCTTGATGAACATCCAAATCAACAATTAAAATTTTATTAGCAAGACCTCTATTAAGTAAATAATGCGACGCAACTGCAACATCATTAAATACACAATAACCTGCACCTCCATCATAACTTGCATGGTGACTCCCACCTGCAGTATTACATGAGATGCCATAATTTATTGCAAGTTTAGATGCTAGCACAGTTCCACCAGTAGCAACTAAAGATCTTTGTACAACACTATCTACAAGTGGAAATCCAATTTTTTTTACTCCCTCTTTACTTAAAGTTTTGTTTTGAATATCTAAAATATAATTTTTGAATGTGCATAACTTAATGTTTCAAATGAACAGGCTAAAGGTTTATGAAATTTTTTTACTATTTTATTTTGGATTAAGTAATTTGCTAATTCTCCAAATTTATTAATAGGAAATTTATGATCATCACCAATTTTAGCAAAATAATCTTCGTGATTAACAACAGGTAGCTCCATTTTTTACTCTAGAACTCTGATAGGCTTTCCATTTACACAAGCCTCTAATCCTTCGATCATTTGATTGTAAAAAATACTATAATTTTCAGCTGTAACATAACCAATGTGTGGCGTAAGCAATGCATTTGGTAAAAATCTAAGCTTATTATTTTCAGGTAAGGGCTCTTTCTCATATACATCAATTCCTGCACCAGCAATTACATTAGTTGATAAAGCAATAATTAAATCATCCTCATTTACAATAGGTCCACGAGATGTGTTTATTAAAAAAGCTGTTTTTTTCATTTTATCTAATTCTTTTAAAGTAATGCAGTCTTTGTATCTTTCACCTCCTTGAACATGAATTGAAAGAACATCAGAATTTGTAATTAAATCTTCTTTACTGCAAGGTAGTACGTCTAATTCTTTACACTTATCTAAGTTAAGATTTTCACTCCAGGCCATTACTTGCATACCAAAAGCCTTTCCAATTTTAGCAACTTCACTGCCTACCCTGCCTAATCCAATTAGACCTAAAATTTTTCCCTTTAATTCTACACCTATAGTTGTTTGCCAATATCCTTGATACATATTATCGAACTCTTCTTTAAAGTTTCTAGCCAAGCCAAGAATTAGTGCCCAAGTTAATTCAGGCGTTGGGTTAATATTTATATCCGTTCCGCAAACAATGATTTTTCTTTTCTTTGCAGTTTCTAAATCAATAGATCTATTACGTAATCCACTTGTGATTACAAATTTTAAATCATTTAAATTATCAATTAAATTTTTTGTAATTGGAGTTCTTTCTCTCATTATTAGTAAAGCTTCAAAATCAGCTAACTGATCAATTGCATCTGCTTCATCTAAAAAAGGTTCGCTAAAAATCTTAAACTCATATTTCCCAGATAGTTTTTCTAAATCTACAAACTGTTGGGCAACGTTTTGGTAATCATCTAATATAGCAACTTTAAGCATTTTTAACTTTCTTATTTGATAACAATATTCCCATAATAATAAAACAAGCGCCTAAAATATGATAAAACATAAATTTTTCACTAAAAAAAATCATCGCCATTATTGCACTCAAAATTGGCATTAGGTGCAAAAAAACACCAGAACGATTAGCACCAATCATAGATATTCCTTTTATCCATAAAATAAAAGATGCCAAACCTGGAAACAAAACTACATAAGATAAAATTAAAATAAAAGGTAATTCTAAATTAATCCTAAAGCCAATTTGATATTCAATAAAATAAACTGGTATCAAAAATATTAAACCAAAAGTAATTACTACTTGAAGTAATGATATTTGAGTTAACTCATATTTTTTTCCCTTTAACAATGTTGAATATAATGCCCATGAAAACATTGCTATCACCATTGTAATATCACCTTTATTGAAATCTAAATTTTTTAATATTTCCAAATTTGCTTTTGTAATAATCACAATTACACCAGCAAAAGAAAACACTACCCCTATAATTTGAAAAATATTTGTCTTTTCAATTTTTAAAATTGAAGAAAACAACATAATCATCACAGGTATCGTTGAAATCATTAAAACTCCACTTATGACTTGTGTAAAATTTAATGAATAATAAACAATTGAATTAAATATGGTTATGCTAGTAACACCCAAAACAATGAAAAGCTTATAGTTTTTAATTATATAGTTTTTTTTCTCTAATATTTCAGGAATTGTAAAAGGTGCTAAAATTAACCAAGCAAAAAGCCATCGGTAAAAATTTAGTGAAAAAGGTGGAACTTCATAAAAACTTGCAAGTTTACCTACTACAAAATTACCTGCCCAAAAAGTTACGGTTAAAAATAGATATAAATAAGCTAAAAAATTATTATCTTTAGTCACTTAACTAAATCTAAGCGAACTATAAGGTTTTAAATCTAAATTTGTATTTTCGTTCGCTATCATCCCTGAAACAATCTTTCCAGAAATCGGACCTAAAGTCCATCCTAAATGATGATGTCCAAAACAATAGTAAATATTTTTGTAATTTTTTGATGGCCCCATAACAGGTAAAAAATCTGGTAAAGTGGGTCTAAATCCTAGCCACTCATCCTCATGTTCAGGTAAATCACCAAGCATATATTTTGCATTATTTATCAAATTTTTAACTCTTGATTTAGATAATGGATTATCTAATCCACCAAATTCTACAGTTCCAACAACTCTTAAACCTTGTTCCATCGGTGTAATTCCAAATCCACGGTTGGAAAATATTACAGGTCTAGTTAATAAATGATCACAATTTTTAAAATGAACATGATATCCACGCTCTGTATCTAAAGGAATTCTTTCACCAAGATTATCTGTTAATTTTTTTGAAAAAGCACCACAAGCTATTACTGCTTTATCAAAAACATAACTTTGAGTTTCAGTTTTAAAAACTGGTTTTTCCTCATCAAAACTAATATCTTTAATATTTACTTTGTTAAATTTTCCACCTTTTTGCGAAAATAAATCAAATAGTTTTAAAAGAATTCTTTTTGGATTTCTTGCATGTCTCGCATAAGGATAATAAACGCCTGCATGGTAAAATGGTTTAATATGTGGTTCAAGATCGTGTATTTCAGCTTTAGTGACCAATTGTTGTTCAACACCTAATTCATCTCTAACTTTAATTTCTAATTCTCTACTTTTTAAATCTTTATCATTCCAGATATAAAGAATTCCTTTGTTTTCAACCAAACCTTCTAAGTCTATCTCTTCAAATAATTCATCATATGCAGGTAAAGCTAGATCTAAAATTTGGTGCATATTTTTAGCAGTATGCATCATCTTAGTTTTAGTAGTATTCATTATAAATTTAATAAACCATGGAATCATTTTAGGTACATAATTCCATTTTAAAGCAAGGGGACCTGTGGAACTGAGTAACATAGCTGGTACGTCCGCTAAAACATCAGTTCTATTTAAAGAAAGAGATGCATAAGGTGAAAAGTGACCTGCATTACCATAAGAGGCAGCTTGGCTACCAGGGTTGTCTCTGTCAAAGATAGTTACATTGAAGCCTTTTTTTTGAAGAAACAATGCGTTAGATACACCTTGAATTCCTGCTCCAACTATTCCTACTTTAAGATTTTTATTCATAAAATTGTTATACAAGTAAATATTAAATTATCAGGGTGACAAATTATGCAATCATTTGTTTATGATTAATTTTTGCACTCAATACTATGCCAAAACCAATCATAGTGGCTAACATTGAAGAACCTCCATACGACATGATGGGTAATGGAGAACCAACTATAGGTAGTAGACCCAAAACCATAGATAAGTTTACTACAATATAAATAAAGATCGCAAAAGCATAACCAAAACAAAAGAGTCTAGCAAAATTACTTCTCGAAATTGCTCCTATTCTTACAATTCTAAAAATTATTATTGAGTATAATATTAATAGACCAACTGAGCCTATAAAACCAAACTCTTCTGAAAATAAAGTAAATATAAAATCTGTATGTTTTTCAGGTAAAAAATCTAAATAGCTCTGGGTTCCTTTTAAAAAACCTTTTCCATTAAGGCCACCTGAGCCAATAGCTATTTTTGACTGTATAATTTGATATCCAGCACCCAATGGATCCCTATCTGGATCTAAAAAAGTTAATATTCTTAGTTTTTGATAAGGTTTAAGAAATGAGATTATAAATGGGAGCGAAATTAAGAAAGTAATAAATGAGTATATAAAATATTTAATTTTCATGCCTCCTAACCACAAAATAATTAATCCACTTAAAGCAATTAATACAGATGTTCCAAGATCAGGTTGAGAAATTACAAAAATTATTGGAATTATTATAATCGATAACACAATAGTTATACTGGTAAATGAATTAACATTTTCTATTTTTATTCTATGAAAATATTTTGCAAGACACATTATGATTGCTATTTTCATAAGTTCCGATGGTTGCAGAACAAATAAATAAAGATCCATCCATCTTTGTGAACCAGAAGACTTTATTCCAAAAAATGAAACATAAATTAATAAAAGTATTACTAAAACGTAGATTATATAAGAAAAGTTATGCCAAAATTTTATGTTAAAGAAAGCCACAAAAATCATTAAAGGAAAAAAAACTGCAAGTTTTACAAAATGATTTTTTGTATGAAAAAGTATTTCACCACCATCCGTAGAATACATAACAAATACACTTAATACAGAAAGAAGGATGACAGAAATCAATAATATATAATCTAAGTTTTTTATTTTTTGAAATAATGTAATCTCATTACTCAATCTATCGTGCTGAAACATTTAAACGGTAATCCTCTCAAAATTTGATTGTTTATTTCTTAAATCATGTCTGTCGATGATTAATTTAAATAATTTTTTTGCAATTGGTGCTGCCGCCTTACTTCCCGAACCACCATGCTCGACAATTATACTAAGCGCGTATCGCGGCTTAACATATGGGCCATAAGCGACATACAAAGCATGATCTCTATCTTTGTATGGTATTTGCTCTAATTCTAAATCCAATTCCCTCTCTCTTTTACTAATTCTCTTGACCTGGGCTGTTCCAGTTTTTCCTGCAAATTGATATTTAGGATCATCAATTCTTGATTTATAAGAAGTTCCAAATCTTTCGTTGGTCGAAGCAAACATTGCTTCTTGAACAATCTTAATATTTCTTTGGTTTTTAAATAACTTTTTGTCTAACAATTCCTCAGAGTCGGTATCAAATAATAACCCGCTTTCCATTGATTGTTTTGCATCTTCATAAGAAATTGGATTACTATCCACTATTATTTTCGGTTTTACAGCAAAGCCTCCATTTGCAATTTGTGCAGTCATCATGCAAAGTTGTAAAGGAGTTGTTTGTGTATAGCCTTGACCAATACCTGTTATTAAGGTCTCTCCTAATACCCAGCCTTTACCAAGATTGTTTTTTTTCCATTTTGTATTTGGAAATAATCCTTTTTTTTCATTATCAAAATAATCGCCGAGAACTTTTTTACCTAAGCCAAACTTTTCAGCTGTAATGTTTAATCTATCAACACCTAATAACCTAGCAACCTCATAAAAATATGTATCACAGGATTGTT
>CACGHF010000008.1 GCA_902572775.1 uncultured Pelagibacteraceae bacterium | reverse complement strand
TGTGCTTTTTATAACAGGTAACTTTCTTAATATTTCACCAATATAATTACCAGACAAGTTTAAGGATATTACAAATATAGCAATAGAAAAAAGAACGATCAAAGATAAAGACCTAACAAAGTTTAATTTATGAATGTTCGCTTTTTTTATGTATAAAATAAAAATCAAAAATATAATTAAGGGAACAACGCTTAAACCAAATTCTAATTCATGAATTTGTAAATTATTTGTTACATTATTTATTGTATTTAAATTAAAATTATCTTCGTTAGGATAAAGATATAATGATCTGATTACATTTTCAAAAAAATCAAAAGAGTTTTTAAATAACAATGGAGGATATTCTCTTGTAAAATTATTTATAAAGGCAAATGAGGCATTAATTTTTGATGATGAAATAATTAGACCGATGAATATTGAATGAATTAATTTATATATTATTTTAATATTGCCATTTATGTAAATATAAAGTCAAAACACTTAGAATTGATAAGCCTATTACTACTATCAAGGAACTTGCTCCTGAGTGAATAAAATTTGCAAACAATAAACTTGAAATTAAAAGATAAAAAAAACTTTTAAATTTTTCTTCTCTTTTTTCAAAGCAATGAATTAATATAAAACAATAAACTGGAATAAATACATAACTTAAAAAAGACCAATGTCCAATTATTGCCCTGTAATTAAAAAAACCATTAAATAAAAAAAGAGTTGCTGCAAGTAATGACAAATAAATATTAAGCTTAAAAGATTTGCTAACAAGCAGAAAGAATCCAAAGAATGAAATTAATGAGAAAAAAAGATAGGTTAATTTTAGAGCCATTACAGGTGAAAAAAAAATAAATATTATTTGTTGGAATGAGTAGTATCCAGTTTGAGGATCAGAAAAAAATGGAACACCGCAGCAAAAACTCGGAGAAAACCAAGGAATTGAAAACATATTATTATGAAACCAAATTTTTCCAAACATCAAGTTGGGCAAAGTCAAGCTATAGTCATGACCAAGATAAGAATTACTATTTGGAAAATAATTTTGAAATATAGTTTGATGGGCAAAAATTACCGATAAAATTATTATACAAAATAAATAATTTTTTTTTAAAAATTGCATAATTTTAATTTATATCAGTGATTTTATAACAGAAACAATATAAAGTAACTATATGCGCTTGTAGCTCAACTGGATAGAGCGCCTGACTTCGGATCAGGAGGTTCTGGGTTCGACTCCTAGCAGGCGCACCAGTTTATTCACCTATATTTATTAAAGTTCCTTTATCTCTTGCTTTGTCGAAAGAGTAATAAAATACAAATATTGACAAAACTAAATAAAACCCGTTGAGATAGATTGCATTAATGATATTTTCATAATTTACCATTCCATTGACCAAGATATTTCTAGTCTCCTCAAAAATATAAACTAATGGAAGTGCGAAAGCGATTGATTGGAAGACTCCTGGAAGTGTTTCAACTGGATAGTAAATACAGCCAAAAGGTGCTAATAAAAACATGGTAGACCACGCAATATTCTCAAAAGATGGTCCAAATCTTAACAATCCTGCTGAAACAAAAAGACCAAGTGTTATTCCAAATAAATACAGACTCAAGAAAAGAAATCCTAAAGGAAGACCAAGTTTTAGCAAAGATATACCAAACAATGGAGAAGTTAATAGTATAGCTGGGATTAAACCAATTAATGCTCTTATTAAAGCAGTAAAAACTAGAGAGACAATTATCTCACTAATTTTCATAGGTGCGATAAATAGGTTTGTAAAATTTCTGCTCCAAATTTCCTCCAAAAATAACATATTAAAGCCAATACTGGTTCTAAATAAAAAATCATAAAGAATTGCACATGAAAGAATAACTCCTACTGCACCACTGTAATAAGAGCTATGAGTTGCAAAAAAATTAGAAATAAATCCCCAAAGAGTAATTTGAATTGAAGGCCAATAAATTAAATCTAATATTCTTGGAAATGATCTAGTTATTAAATAAAAGTGTCTTAAAAAAAGACCATAAATTCTAATTAAATTCATATTTATTTTCTCGCAATTTCTAAAAATACTTCCTCTAAATTTTTTCTTCCATATTTTGTTATTAACTCTTCGGGAGTTCCTCTATCCACTATTAAACCATCTTTCATCATTAAAACAGAACTACATAATCTTTTTACTTCTTCCATATTGTGCGAGGCAAGCAAAACTGATATTTTTTTTTCCTTTTTGTAATCTTCTAAAAACGATCTTACAAAATCACCAGTTTCAGGGTCTAGTGAAGCAGTGGGTTCATCCAACAAAAGTACCGTTGGATCATTAATTAAAGCTTTAGCAAGACTTACCCTGTTTTTTTGTCCAGAAGAAAGTTCTCCAGTAATTTTGTTTAAAAGGTCTTTTAATCTAAGTTTATTTGCAAGGTGATCTATTCGATCATTTAAATTTTGAATATTATATAATTTTCCATAAACAATTAAATTTTGTTTAACTTTAAGTTTTTTAGGTAATTCAATATATGGTGAAATAAAATTCATTTTATGAAGAAGAGGGATTTTATTTTTTTCAATATTTTCTCCGTTTATTAAAACCTTACCATTACTTGGTTTTAATAAGCCTAAAATCATTCCTATAGTTGTAGTTTTTCCACATCCATTAGGTCCCAATAAACCAACCATTTCATTTTCATTAATTTTAAAATTTATATTAGCTACTGCTTCTTTATCTTTATATTTTTTTGATAAATTGATTACTTCAATAGAATTTGTCATTAATATTTAGAGGCTCTCTTTAATCTATCATTAATTGTTTTGCCAAGACCTTGGTTTGGTATCGTCTCAACTGCAATTTTTTTATACCCATCGTTTTTAATTTTTCTTAAAGTTGAATATAAATTCTTTGCTGCTTCATCTATATTTTTCACTTTGGATAAATAATAATAGTTTTTTAATTTTGATTTTCTTTTTTTTATTAATAAATAAGCCTCATCTTTTTTTGGTTTTTTAACATTGACTCTTAAAGGTATCCCAGGTGAGTAATGTAACGGAAATAAACCAGGTGATAATTTTTTTTTTGAATTTGTATTAATTAATAATTTTTTTTTTAAAACATTTTCGATTTTTTTAATATCTAGGCCTCCATATCTTAAAATTGAGGGCTTTTCTAAAAGATTTAGTATTGTGGACTCAACTCCAATTTTACTTTTTCCTCCATTTAAAATGTATTTTATTTTTGAACCAAATTCTTCTTTTACATCAGATGGTTTAACTGAACTTAATCTTGAGGATATATTCGCACTAGGTGCCGCTACTGGATAATCTAAGTTTTTTAATAAATTTCTTAACAATTTATGTTTAGGGAAACGTACAGCAATACTTTTTTTATTATTAGTGACAAATTTTGATATTTTTGAGTTATTTTTTAATTTCAGAACATAAGTTATTGGACCTGGAGAAAATTTTTTGTAAAGTTTTACTAAATTATCATCTATATCACAGTCTTCTTTAAGTCTTTGAATATCGTAATAATGCACAATTAGAGGATTGTTTAATGGTCTTTTTTTAAGACTAAATATTTTCTTAACTGCACTATTCGAGTAAGCGTTTGCAGCCAATCCATAAACAGTTTCTGTTGGTACCGCAACACAATGATTATTATCTAAATATTTTTTTGCTTTTTTGATATTTGATTGAATAGATTTCATGTATTAATAATTATTATTATATGAAAGATAAAATATTACCACTTGATTATGATCAGTATTCAGTTGAGGAGCTTACAGAAAAAGCAAATAAGATTATAGAGTCTCTAGAGAAGGAAAATGATTTAAACAATTCAGTTGATAGTTATCAAGAACTTCTAAAATTAAATAATATTATTGAAAAGAAATTTCATAAAACTTTTAAATCTATTGGGGAAGAGACAAATAAAAAGATTAAAGAGATAACTAAAAAAAATGAAAAAACAGCTTAATAAAATAGCTAAGGATACAAATATTTTCCTTAAAAAATATATTAATTCACAGAAATATTCTCAGCTAAAATCACCCATGAAGTATGGTTTGTTTCCAGGTGGAAAAAAAATAAGATCTAAAATCTTAATGGACTTAGGGTCATTATTTTCAATAGATTATAAAACATTGATAATAGTTGGGTCGGCTGTTGAATGTATTCATGCTTATTCTCTTATTCATGATGATCTACCCTGCATGGATGATGATGATATAAGAAGAGGAAAACCTTCAGCTCACATTAAATTTGGTGAGTCTACAGCAGTTCTGGCAGGAAATTCATTACTGACTTTAGCTTTTGAAATTTTATCAAGTCCTAAATTGAAATTAAATGAAAAGATAAAGATCAACCTAATCAAAAAATTATCAGAATGTTCAGGACATCTAGGAATAGCTGGTGGGCAATATTTAGATTTAAGTTATGAGAGAAAGAAAATATCAAGGAATAAAATATTAGAAATGGAAATAAAAAAAACTGGAATGTTATTTAGTTTTTGTTGTGCAGCTCCAGCAATAATTAAGAAAAAAACAATCCAAGAAATTAAATTTTTTGAAAATATTGGATCAAAAATTGGTTTATTATTCCAAATAGCTGATGATTTAATTGATCTGAAAAGTAATTCTAAGGAAGCTGGAAAAAAAACAGGAAAAGATCAAAAAAAAGGCAAGGCAACACTTATAAATTTAATAGGCTATGATGACTCACTTAAGTATTGTGATAAGATAATAAAAGATATTAATAAGAATTTAAGAAAATATGGTTCAAGATCTGAAAAAATAAATGAAACATTAGGCTATATACTGAATAGAAAAAAATGAAAAAAAATTATCAATTTTTAAATAATATCAATTTTCCATCTGATTTAAGAAAAGTTTCTGAAAATAATTTACAAAAAGTAGCAGATGAGGTGAGGGAGGAAATGATAAGTGCTGTTTCAGAAACAGGAGGTCACCTTGGTGCTGGTTTGGGAGTTGTTGAATTGACAGTTGCACTTCATTATGTTTTTGATACCCCAAATGATAAATTAATATGGGATGTTGGCCATCAATCTTACCCACATAAAATTTTAACTGGAAGAAAAGATAAAATTAGAACTTTACGACAGGGCGATGGTTTATCAGGTTTTACTAAAAGATCTGAAAGTGAGTATGACCCATTTGGAGCAGCACATAGTTCAACATCTATTTCATCTGCATTAGGAATTGCAGAGGCAAATAAATTAGAAAATAAGTCTTCCAATGTAATAGCTGTAATAGGTGATGGAGCAATTAGCGCAGGTATGGCTTATGAAGCCATGAATAATGCTGGAGCATCTAAGACAAAAATGATTGTTATTTTAAATGATAACGACATGTCAATTGCAAAACCAGTTGGAGCAATGAGAACTTACTTGGCAAAATTATTTACTGGTAAAATATATTTTAGTCTTAGAGAAACCTTAAAATTAATTACATCTGCATTTTCAAAAAGATTTAGTGCTAAAGCAGGAAAAGCAGAGGATTTTTTCCGTTCAGCAGTTACTGGAGGTACATTGTTTAGTTCACTTGGTTTTTATTATGCAGGTCCTATAGATGGTCATGATTTATCAAGCCTAGTTCCAATTTTAAAAAATGCAAAAGAATCAAGACATGAGGGTCCTATAATGATTCATATCAAAACTCAAAAAGGAAAAGGTTATTCTTATGCAGAAAAAGCAAATGATCATTATCATGGAGTTTCAAAATTTAATGTTGAGACTGGCGAACAAGTAAAGAGCAAATCAAACCTTCCAGCTTATACAAAAGTATTTGCGAACACGTTAGTTAAACATGCTAAAAAAGATAGCAAAATAGTAGGAATAACAGCAGCGATGCCTGGAGGGACTGGCATGGATATTTTTGGCAAGGAGTTTCCAAATAGAATGTTTGATGTTGGAATAGCGGAACAACATGCTGTAACTTTTGCAGCTGGTCTCGCAACCGAGGGATACAAACCGTATGCTGCAATTTATTCTACATTTTTACAGAGAGCATATGATCAAGTTGTCCACGATGTTGCCATCCAAAGTTTACCAGTAAGATTTGCGATAGATAGAGCAGGATTAGTTGGTGCTGATGGATCAACACATGCTGGTTCATTTGATATAACTTACTTATCGACTTTACCAAACTTTGTAGTAATGGCAGCAAGTGATGAGGCTGAACTAGTTAAAATGATTAATACTTCAGTAGATATAAATGACAGACCTTCTGCAATTAGATATCCAAGAGGAACTGGAGTAGGTGTTGATCTCCCATCAATAGACGAAAAAATTGAAATTGGTAAAGGAAGAGTCGTTCAACAAGGGTCACAAGTTTGTATTTTAAACCTCGGTACTCGACTTGAGGAGTGCAAGATAGCTGTAGAGGAATTAAAAGCAAAAGGGGTTTCAACAACTTTGATAGATGCCAGATTTGCAAAGCCTTTAGACGAGGAACTTATATTAAAATCTGCTAAGGAACATGAGCTTGTGATAACTATTGAAGAGGGATCAATAGGTGGTTTTGGTTCTCATGTTAAAAATTTATTATCTGAAAGAGGAGTATTTGATAAAGGTTTAAAATTTAGATCAATGACTTTACCAGATGAATTTATTGAACAAGATGATCCAAAAAAAATGTACGATAAAGCTGGATTAAACAGTTCTCAAATTTCTAAGAAAATTGCTGATATTTTGTTTCAAAAGGAGACAATAAGAGTTGTGAAAAATTAATTTATACTAACCACACTGGGCTTTATTCATTAAGTAGTGGTCAAGTAAAACACAGTTCATCATAGCCTCACCAATTGGTACAGCTCTAATTCCTACACAAGGATCATGTCTACCTTTAACAGATATTGAAGTATTTTTCCCAAATTTATTTATAGTTTTTCTACTAGTTAGAATTGACGATGTTGGTTTGACAGCAAAAGACGCAATAATTTCTTGGCCCGTAGAAATTCCACCAAGAATTCCACCTGCTTTATTTGAATTGAATTTTAATTTATTTCCTTTTGAAGAAATTTCATCTGAATTTTGTTCTCCACTTAATTGTGCTGAGTTCATTCCTGCACCAATATTTACACCTTTAACAGCATTAATACTCATTAGACCTGAAGCTATGTCAGTATCCAATTTTGAATAAATTGGCGCACCTAAACCAACTGGGATACCTCTTGCTCTTATTTCAATCACTGCTCCACATGAGGATCCTGATTTTCTTACACCAAGCAAATATTTTTCCCATAATTTGATCATTGATTTATCTGGACAAAAAAATGGATTTTTTGAAATTACTTTATCGTTCCATTGATTTGTATCACATCCAAGAATTCCTAGCTGAGTTACTGCACCAATTACTTTAAATTTTTTACCTAATTTTTTTTGAAGTACAACTTTTGCTATTGCACCGGCCGCAACTCTTGCTGCAGTTTCTCTAGCAGAAGATCTGCCACCACCTCTATAGTCTCTAATTCCATATTTTTTAAAATAAGTAAAATCTGCATGACCTGGTCTGAACTTATCTTTAATATTACTATAATCTTTGGATCTCATATCTTTGTTATAGATTATGAGAGAAATAGGTGTTCCTGTAGTTTTACCCTCAAATACTCCTGACAATATTTGAACTTTGTCATCCTCTTTTCTCTGAGTTGTAAATTTAGATTGTCCTGGTTTTCTTTTGTCTAATTCTATTTGAATATCTTGCTCTTTAAGATTTATGTTTGGAGGACAACCATCAACAATACAACCAATTGCAGGTCCATGAGATTCCCCCCAAGTTGTGAAACGAAATAGCTTTCCAAAAGTATTAAATGACATTATTTATATTATATAGATTATTTTGTTTAAATTATGAATCAAAAAAACTCTTTAGGTCTTAATAGTTGCTTTCTTGATATAGACGATCCAATTCATTTATTTCATGAATGGATGGAGGAAGCAAAGAAAACTGAGCCAAATGATCCAAACGCTGTTGCTTTGGCCACATCAGATAAAAACAACATCCCTTCAGTTAGAATGGTTTTACTTAAAGATTTTAACAAAGATGGATTTGTATTTTATACAAATTTAAATAGTCAAAAGGGAAATGAATTAAAAGAAAATCCGTATGCTGCGATGTGTTTCCATTGGAAAAGTCTCCTAAGACAAATAAGAATTAATGGAAAGGTTTCATTAGTTTCTGATCAGGTTGCGGATGAATATTATTCATCTAGAGCGTATGAAAGTAGGATAGGAGCATGGGCTTCTAAGCAAAGTGAAGAATTAAATTCGCGAGAACAATTGTTAAAATCTATACAAGATTACAAAAAAAAATATAGCAACAAATCAGATGTACCAAGACCAAGTCACTGGTCTGGATGGATATTATCTCCAGATAGTATTGAATTTTGGCTAGATGGTGAGAACAGAATACACGAGAGATTAAAATATAATAAAGACAACTCCGGGAAGTGGAAAAAGTCTTTATTAAGTCCTTAAAAATTTCTTGATAAACTAAATGATGTTAATCTTTTAAGAATATTTTTTTCTTCAGAATCTTTAAATACACTTAGAGAATTTGAGGCTAAATTTATATAGTGCTGTGCTTTTTGATAACATTCCTGAATTATTTTATACTTATTTATAAGAGCAATAACTTCATTAAAGTCATCTTTTGTTCTTAACTCTTTTTTAAACATAGTTGATAAAATTTTCTTTTCATCATTTCCTAATTTTTGAAAAAGTAAAATTATTGGTAAGGTAATTTTTCCTTCAAAAAAATCTTGACCTATTTTTTTACCAAATAGTTTGAGCTCAGCATTATAGTCTAGTGTGTCGTCTGCTATTTGAAAAGTTAATCCCAAGTTTCTTCCATAAAATTCTAAAGCATCTTTTTCTTTATTTTCTGCATCAGATAAAATTGCACCAACTTTAGTTGCTGCTGCAAATAACTCAGCAGTTTTAGCTGAGATTATTTTTAAATATGTTTCTTCCAGCATATCAACTTCACCTTTGTGTTGAAGTTGTAGCACTTCTCCTTGGGCAATTTTAGATGAAGTGGACGATAATAATTTTAAAACTTCTAGGTTTCCGTCTTCTACCATCATTTCAAAACATCTACTCAATAGATAATCTCCTATTAAAACTGACGAATGATTATCCCAAACTTTGTTTAAAGTTTCTTTACCTCTTCTAACAGTGCCTTCATCAATTACATCATCATGCATCAAGGTTGCGCTGTGAATTAATTCAACACACGCAGCTAAATTTATATCTCTAGAGCCTTTAGAGTAACCGCATAATTTTGCACTACCCAATGTTAATAAAGCTCTTAGTCTTTTTCCTCCAGTTTCTATGTGATAATCTGTCATTTTTTGAACCAGCTGTACGTCACTAGATAATTTTGATTTTATTTTTTCTTCGGTTAAAACAAGTTTTTCTTCAACCGAGTCTTTAAGCTGAAAATATGAATCATTTATCTGATTTTTAAGCTGTACAACTGTTCCCATAACATTTTTAAATTAGTACAATTTGTTTATATATATTACTTATCAATTGACGCACCAGTTTCTTCAATTATAAGTAGTCTTTATATTCAATAAATAATTCTATAAGACTTACCTATGTTCACTTTTTTAAAAAAGAAAAAAATTGTTGCTCACTTAAAATTAAGTGGGGTTATTGGTAATGCAGGAAAATTTAAACAAGGTATTGATTTTGCAGGTCAAGAAGAACTAATTAAAAAGGCTTTTTCTATGAAAAAAGCGGCTTGTGTTGCTATATCAATCAATTCTCCAGGAGGATCACCAGTCCAATCTCATTTAATCTACAGTTTTATTAGACAACAAGCAAAAAAACACAAAAAAAAAGTTATTGTATTCGCTGAAGACGTAGCAGCTTCTGGAGGTTATTTGATTTCTTGTGCTGGGGACGAAATTTATGCAAATTCAAGTTCAATAATTGGATCTATAGGAGTGATATATTCTTCTTTTGGATTTACTGAGTTGATAAAAAAAATTGGGGTTGAAAGAAGAGTTCATACTGCTGGCAAAAACAAAAGCACACTTGATCCATTTTTAGAAGAAAAAAACGAGGATATTGAAAGATTGAAAAATATTCAATTGGATCTTCATAAAGACTTTATAGATGTTGTTGAAAAAAGCAGAGGATCAAAATTAAATAAATCTGATGTAGAACTTTTTTCAGGTGAGTTTTGGTCAGGCAGTAAAGCAAAAAATTTAGGATTGATTGACGGAATAGGTAACGCACATGAAATATTAAAAGATAAATTTGGTGAAGATGTAATTATTAAAAAATTTGAAAAATCAAAAGGGTGGTTAAGTCAAAAACTTTCCTCATCCAGCAATCAAGTAGATCAAATAGCAAGTATTTTAGATGAAAGATCAATTTGGCAAAGATATGGTTTCTAAAGCAAAAAAAGAAAAAAAAAAAATTCAAACATTCCAAGATACGATTTTAAATCTTCAGAAATTTTGGAGTAAAAAAGGATGCATTATTTTGCAGCCTTATGATATGGAGGTTGGTGCAGGAACTTTTCATCCAGCTACTACCCTAAGATCACTTGGAAATAAACCATGGAAAGCAGCTTATGTACAACCATCAAGAAGACCTACAGATGGAAGATATGGAGATAATCCAAACAGGTTGCAACACTATTATCAATTTCAAGTTTTGATTAAACCTTCCCCTGAAAATATAAAAAAACTTTATTTAAATAGTTTATCTACTATAGGAATAGATCATAATGATCATGATATAAGGTTTGTTGAAGATGATTGGGAAAGTCCAACATTAGGTGCTGCAGGATTGGGATGGGAAGTATGGTGTGATGGAATGGAAATTACTCAATTCACCTATTTTCAACAAATGGCTGGATTTGATTGCAAACCTGTATCAGTTGAAATCACTTATGGTTTAGAAAGAATTTGTATGTTCACTCAAAAAGAAAAAAACGTTTATGATTTATTGTGGAATGATGAAGGTGTAAAATATCACGAAGTATTTCATCAAGCCGAAAAAGAATTTTCAGCATACAATTTTGAACACGCGAATGTAGAAACACTTTTGAAAATGTTTGATATGCATGAGTCTGAGGCAAAAGATTTGGTAGAAAAAAAAATTTCTTTACCAGCATATGATCAATGTTTAAAAGCCAGTCATGTGTTTAATATTTTAGATGCAAGAGGTGCAATCAGTGTTGCACAAAGAGCAGGTTATATTGCCAGAATAAGAGATATTACAAAATCTGCAGCAGGAGTTTGGTTAGATAGTCAAAAATAATGTCAGAGTTTTTTTTAGAATTATTTAGTGAAGAAATACCCTCAAATCTTCAACAAAATTTAAGGGAAGACTTACTTAAAAGTTTTAATGATTTTTTTTTAGAAAAATCAATTTTATTTAAAAAAAGTTCATCATACTCAACACCAAACAGACTAGTGGTATTGTTTGAAGGAGTTCAAAAAAATGTTGTACTAAAATCTGAGGAGATTAAAGGTCCAAATATCAAGTCACCTGAGGTAGCACTAGAGGGTTTTGTTAGGTCAAATAAAATCGTAAAAAAGGATCTTTACCAAAAGAAAACTGACAAAGGAGAATTTTATTTTTTCAAGACAAAATCAAAAAAATTGCACACACATGAATTGTTAGAGGAATTTATCCCAATATTGTTAAGTAAAATTCAATGGAAAAAATCAATGTATTGGGGAACCTTTGACTTAAATTGGGGGAGACCGTTAAAATCAATTCTAGCTGTATTTGATAAAAAAAAATTAAATTTTAATTTTCATCACCTAACATCTTCTAACTCAACTTTTATTGATAAAGAATTTGAGGAAAATAAAAAGACATTCTTAGAATTTAAAAATTATAAAAGTTTTTTTAAAAAAATAGACATTATCGTAGATCACAATGAAAGAAAAAAGTTAATAGAAAAAAAATTCAACAATATATTAAAAAATAAAAATCTTAAGATTCAACATAATCCTAGATTACTTAATGAGGTTGTAGATTTAACAGATCAACCAAATATCCTCCTTTGTGAATTTGATAAGAAATTTTTAAACATTCCAAAAGAAATATTAATTATTACTATGCAATATCATCAAAAATATTTCCCTATAATTGATAGTAAAGAAAATATTACCAATGAGTTTTTAGTAGTTGCAAACAAAAAAGATAAAAAGGGATTAATTAAATTAGGAAATGAAAGAGTAGTTGAAGCAAGATTAAGTGACGCAGAATTTTTTTGGAAAAAAGATAAATCTCAAAATATGGTCAAAAAAGTTACTGATTTAAAATCAATGAATTATTTTAAAGGATTAGGAAGTTATTTTGATAAAGCCCAAAGAATGAGAAAATTGGGTGGAATGATATCTGATGAACTTTTAATCAGTAAAGAAAAAGTTGAGTTATCATCATCAATTTGTAAAGTTGATTTATTATCAGAACTAGTGGGTGAATTCCCAGAACTCCAAGGTGTGATGGGAGGTTATTTTGCTATTGCACAAGGTTTTGATAAAGATTTGGCTTTGGCCATAAGTGAGCAATATTTACCTACAGGTTCAGGCTCAAGAGTTCCAAAAAAACCATTTAGCATTGCCCTTTCTTTGGCTGATAAGATAGATACTTTAGTTGGTTTTTTTGGTTTAAATCAAAAGCCAACAAGTTCAAAAGATCCATATGCCTTAAGAAGATTGGCATTAGGAGTAATAAGAATAATAGTTGAAAATAAAAAAAATTTTAAAATAAAAGATCTAATTAATTATTCTTTAAGCCTGTATTTAGATCAAGGTTTTAAAATTGATAACCAATCTTTACAAAATGAGCTATCAGATTTTTTAATGGATAGATTAAAATATTACATGAAGGAAGAAAATATTAGAAATGATATAATTCAAGCATCAACCAACTCTTTTAACTTAGATCAATCTGTTACTATTTTTAATAAGGCTAAATATTTAAATAAAATTATTAACAAACCAGATGGTTTAGATATTATTGCAAGCTATAAACGAGCCTCAAACATTTTAGACAGTGAATTAAAAAATGATAAAATAGAATTATCAAATACAACTGACCCTGGTATTTTTAAAACTGAGTTAGAAAAAAACCTATTTAAAAAAATTAGTGAATTAAGGAAATATTTTTCAGGCATAAATAAAGATGAAAATTATGTTCAAACATTGGACAATCTAGCTAGCGTCAAAAGAGAGGTTTTTGACTTTTTTGATAATGTAATTGTGAACGAAGATGATCCGGTCATAAAGAAGAATAGGTTGGAACTAATCCAAATGATGTGTAAAACATTCAACAATTATGTTAATTTTTCTCTAATCGACTCCCATCAATGAAAAAACTTATATTAAACTTTAATTCTAAGGATAGTAAAAAAATTAAAAATCCTAAAAACTTTTTAGGAGGAAAAGGTGCTAATCTTTCTGAAATGGGGAGAATGGGTCTTCCAGTTCCTCCTGGTTTTACAATATCTACAAAAGTTTGTGAAATTTTTTATAAAGATAAAAAAAAATTAAATAAAAATTTAATTTCTCAAATTAAAAAAGAATTAAAATTAATTGAAAAAGATGTTTCTAAAAAATTTGGAGACTTAAAAAATCCACTTTTGTTGTCTGTACGTTCTGGCGCAAGAGTATCTATGCCAGGTATGATGGATACTATTTTAAATCTGGGTCTGAACGATAAAACAGTTAAAGCTTTGGCAATTAAAACTTCAAATGGAAGATTTGCTAAAGACAGCTATAGAAGATTCATTCAAATGTATGGTAATGTGGTAATGGGTGTAGAAGGTTATCATTTTGAGGAATTAATTGAAAATTATAAACTTACGAAAGGTGTTTTGTTAGATACAGATTTAGATGAAAGTGATTGGGATGGATTAATTGAAGATTTTAAAAGAACAGTTAGAGAAAAGGCAAAAAAAGATTTTCCTCAAGATGTTCATGAACAATTGCTAGGAGCAATAAGTGCAGTATTTTTATCTTGGGAAAGTAATAGAGCAAAAGTTTATAGAAAACTCAATCAAATCCCAGCCGAGTGGGGAACTGCTGTAAATGTTCAATCAATGGTTTTTGGAAATATGGGTGACGATTGTGCAACAGGAGTTGTGTTTACAAGAAATCCATCAGATGGATCAAATGAAATATATGGTGAGTATTTAATTAACGCGCAAGGCGAAGATGTTGTAGCGGGCACAAGGACTCCTCAATACATAACAAAAAAAGCAAGGAGAGATGCTAAAGTAAAAGAATTATCAATGGAAGAATCTATGCCTAAAGTCTTTAAAGAACTTCAAAAAATTTTGAAAAAATTAGAGATACATTACAAAGATATGCAAGACGTAGAGTTTACAGTTGAAAATAGTAAACTATGGATGCTTCAAACAAGATCAGGAAAAAGAACAGCAAAATCAGCAGTGAAGATCGCGGTTGATATGGTTAAAGAAAAATTAATTTCTAAAAAGGAAGCTGTATTAAGAATTGACCCAAATTCTTTAGACACACTTTTGCACCCTACTTTGGATGAAAAGAGTTCAATTAATGTAATAGCAAATGGATTGCCAGCATCACCAGGTGCAGCCAGTGGTAAAGTTGTATTTACATCAGAAGAGGCTGAAAGATTAAACGCAATGATGCAAGATACAATTTTGGTTAGAGTAGAGACCTCTCCAGAAGATATACAAGGAATGCATGCTGCTAAAGGGATTTTGACTGCTAGAGGAGGAATGACAAGTCATGCAGCTGTTGTTGCAAGAGGTATGGGTAGACCATGTGTATCAGGATCAAGTGAAATTGATATAAACTATGAAAATAAATCTTTTAAAACTTCTTCAGTGGAGATTAAAGAAGGAGACGTAATCACTATTGATGGATCAACTGGAAGAATTATTGCTGGAAGTGTTTCGACTGTGAAGCCTGAAATATCTGGTGATTTTTCAAAGCTAATGTCTTGGGCAGATAGCTTTAGAAAATTAAAAGTAAGAACAAATTCTGAAACTCCAAAAGATACCAAAACAGCAAAAGATTTTGGTGCAGAGGGAATTGGATTATGCAGAACTGAACATATGTTTTTTGATGAAGAACGAATTTTATCTGTAAGAGAAATGATATTATCTAAAACAAAAGAAGATAGAGCAATAGCATTACAAAAACTTTTACCGCATCAAAGAAAAGATTTTATAGATATTTTTAAAATCATGAGTGGATTACCAGTCACAGTTAGATTGTTGGACCCACCATTACATGAATTTTTACCACGCACAGAAAAGGAAATTAATGAGGTATCTAATATAGTTAATCTCCCAGTTAAAGAGGTTGTATCAAGAATTGAAGAACTCCATGAGCAAAATCCGATGCTAGGTCATAGAGGATGTCGTCTGGGAATATCTTTTCCTGAAATTTATGAAATGCAATGTAGAGCAATATTTGAAGCTTTAGCAGAACTTAAAAAAAATAAAATAAAGTCTGCTTTTCCTGAGATAATGATACCTCTAGTATCTACTGAAGCTGAGATAAAAATAATGAAAGATTTAGTAATAAGAATTGCAAGCAAAGTTCAAAAAGAAAACAAATTAAAAATTAAATTTTTAGTTGGTACAATGATTGAATTACCTAGGGCAGCAATAAAGGCCAAAGACATTGCAAAGCATGCAGAATTTTTTAGTTTTGGTACTAATGATTTAACCCAAACAACATTTGGTATAAGCAGAGATGATAGTGGAAAATTTTTAAATGATTACCTTGAAAACAAGATATTTTCTATTGACCCATTTATTTCAATAGATGAAGGTGTTTCAGATTTAATTGAAATTGCAGCGGATAGAGGAAAAAAACAAAACAGAAATTTGAAATTAGGTATTTGTGGAGAACATGGTGGAGATCCAAATAGCATATCATTTTGTGCTAAAGTTGGTTTAAATTATGTTTCGTGCTCACCTTACAGGGTTCCAGTGGCTAGATTGTCTGCTGCGCAGGCTGAATTAATAAGAAGATAAAATATTTATAATTAATTTGGAAAATTGAAAATTAAATATAGACCAGAAATTGATAGTTTAAGAGCTTTAGCAGTTATTTCAGTAATTATTTACCATGCGAAAATAAATATTTTTAATTTAAAAATTTTAGAGGGGGGGTTTTTAGGTGTTGATATTTTTTTTGTAATATCTGGTTACTTAATTACATCAATTATAATAACAGACTTAAAAAATAAAAATTTCTCAATCTTAAATTTTTATGAAAGAAGGTTAAGAAGAATAATACCAGTTTTAGTTTTTATAATATTAGTAACTTTACCATTTGGATGGATTTATTTGTTACCAATACAATTTATTGAATTCTCAAAATCTGCTCTATTTTCATTAATATTTAGTTCTAACTTATTTTTTTGGATTGATGGAGTAGAATATATCAGGACTGAAAGTTTATTTAAACCTTACTTGCATACATGGTCACTCTCTGTTGAGGAGCAATATTATCTGATTGTTCCCTTTATTTTAATATTTTTCTATAAAAAAAAACAAATACTTAATATTTTAATTTTGATTTTCTTAATAAGTTTCATGCACTCAATTTTTTCATCAACAAAATATCCAGTTTTTAATTTTTTTTCTTTATCTACGAGAGCTTGGGAAATTGCGGCAGGTTCAATTATTAGTTATTTAGAATTTAGTAAAGGAAGTAAAAAAATTAAAAATAACATTCTCAATGAAATATTTGTTTTTTTTGGATTATCATTAATATTTATAAGTATTTTATTTTTTGACGATAAAATTAAACATCCACATTTATTAACTACATTACCTATAATTGGAACCTGTTTAATTTTATGGTTTGCCAATAAAGAGCTTTTAATTATTAAATTTTTATCATTTAAAATATTTATTATTATTGGATTAATTTCTTATTCTTTATATTTATGGCATTACCCATTGTTTGCATTTGCTAGAATTACAGGTTTAGTAGAAGGAAGCATATTAAATAAAACTATTTTAATATTTCTATTATTTATTTTATCGTTTCTAACTTATTACTTCATTGAAAAAAAATTTAGAAATCCAACTTTAAAATTTTCATTAGTCCTAAAATTTTGTCTTTCTTTTATTTTTATTATATTTTTGTTTAGTTTTTTGGTAATTTCGAATAATGGGTTCAAAAATAGAATACCCCCAATTTTAACTCAAATTGTTAATGATAGAGATTATTGGATCAATTTTTCTAATAACAAAAAAGAAATTTGTTTAAATAACATTGAGGCCTGCAGATTTTATGAAGATAAAAATAAAAAGTTATACTTTATTGGAGATAGTCATATGGCAACTTTGATGAAACATACTACTGAAAAACTCAAAAATGAGGACTACACAATTATTTTTTCAACATTTATGCACTGTATGCATTATCCAATATCAATTCATAAGAATGATTGTAAAGAAAATCATTATAAAAAACTTGAAACTGAATTAATAAATGAAAAAAATTCAACTATAGTGATTCTTGGAAGATATTCTTTGTATTTAGAAAATGTTTATTTTGACAACAAAGAAGGTGGGTTAGAGAAAGAAGCAAAAACTTTTGATAAAAACAAAAAATTTTTAAATCAATATTCAAAAATTGAAACAAATACTATTTTGAATTTTAAAAAATTAATAAATAATAATCATAAAATAATTATTATTTATCCTATACCTGAGGTTGGTTGGGATGTACCAACTAAACTTTATTCTAAAATTCCAAAAAATATTCAAGATATTGAAAATTATTTGATTAAAGAAAATTTTATAACTACTTCATATGAAGTATTTAAAAAAAGAAATGAAAGTTCTTTTAAATTTCTTGACAAATTTGAGGATAAAAATATTAAAAGAATTTATCCACACAAATTATTTTGTGACACTTATATAGTTGGTAGATGTCTAGCCAATGATGAAAAAAATATATTTTACTCTGATAACAATCATTTATCCTTATACGGTAGTGAGTTATTAGTTGATTTAATTCTTAGTGAACTTTAGTTTTTTTAATTAATTGTTAATTAATTTTTTCAAGTCAAGAATTCCTAATGATCCGTTAATTTCAAAATATAAATAGAGTTTTTTTTGAAATTTATCAAAAGTAATACCTCTAATTCTCTCATTAACTTGAATTTTAAAATGATCAGAAACATTAATGTTATCATCCATTTTTATAAAATGTAATTCTGTGGATTTCATTCCTGAAAAAACGAATTGTTTTTCAGAAATTTTTTCAATGCCACCAATTCCTATTGAAGGAACAAAATATTTAATCGGCTCCTCAAACCCATATTTTTTATGTGATTTATATAAAGGGTATTTTTTATATAGCTCATCATTATTTTTTTGAGGAAAACCATAATGTTCACCGTATGAGGATATTGGCCATCCAAAATTTTTAATTTTTGAAAAATATTTTTTATTTATATTTATTTCATCACCACCCTGGGGTCCATGTTCTGTATGTATTATATAATTTTTATTTTTATTAAAATATATTCCTTGTATATTTCTATGACCTATGGACACTATTTTACTTTTTTTAGTATCAATATTAATTTTTAACAATTTTCCAAAATAAGATTCTAAATTTTGAGCCTTATCTCTTAGTCTAAAATCTCCGATCGATAAAAAAATATTACTTTCATCAAAACCACTCATTGCACCACCGGACTGAAGATACATATAGTTTAAATGTTCTTTTATACACTCATCTGGTGAAAATAATTTTTCAAATTTAATTTTCTCGTAATTAAAATCACCCATTATTACAGATGTATTCCAACAATTTTTTTTAACTTTTTTTGTGAAAGAAATAAATATTTTATTTTTGTGAATTAATATATTTTTAATAGATGAGTGTTTAATTATCAAATCTTTTTGATTAACAAAATCAAAAATATTATTTTTAATTTGAGTGAATTTTATTTTTTTATCAAACGACTTATTTGAAAATGCTATAATCCCTGCGGCAGATACCAATATAATATCATTTTTATAGTGATCAATAAATGCACTTTTGTGATTATGGTTATAAATACCTTTTTGGATTTTATTAAATTGATTTGTAAAAATCTCAAGCTCTAAATTTTCATTATTAACTTTGAATTTTTTATTTTCAGGTAATTTATAAAATATTAAATCTTTATCGGTATTTATTATTTCAATTTCATTTCTTACAGCTATTACCTCATGGTTGAGATTGTAATTTTCGTATTCTAATCTTTCAGTCTTATTCTCTAAGAATTTTATATAACGGTAAGGAAATAAAATCTTTTTAAACTTTTCTTTCGTTTTAATATTAATTTTTGAGAAGATTTTTTGAGACATATCACTACCTATGAAAACATTCAAAATTAGGTATGAAGTGACCAATATTATTACAAAACCAAATATATATATAAATTTTTTTTTCATATTTGTTTAAGGAGCATTCCGTTTTACTCTATATTTAAATAATACCAGAAAATAACTGTTTATTGAACTACTTCAATGTATTCTTCAATCTAAATGAAGTTAATTTGGCAGGAATTATGTTTCTAGACTTAATTGTAATCATTAAGTATTTTTAATTAATGAAAAAAAGTCTAAAGTAGTCCTTACTTGTTTTACTAAGTATCTTTTTATGAAATTACAATTTGGATAGATAAATTTACCTTCTGCTTCTGTAAAATATTTTGGTCCATTTCCAAAAATAATAAACATATCTAAGGGGCGTTCTGTTGCCAGGTGCCCCGAACCCCGTTTGCTTAATTAACTAAGTTAATTAGGCAGCAAGTGCGTAACTTTCGTTAGCAATTATAAATTAGCCCGTTACGGTGGAACAATCCCGAACGAAAGAACAGCCTTTAGTCACCCGTCGAATCTAGTTCACCCCCATAAGTTGTAATGGTGGAGGTGGTGGGTACTGCCCCCACGTCCGCAATGGTTATTACGAAATTCGTTTATCGTCATAGTTGGAAAACCAACATTATTAATATAAAAGTAATTACAACAGATTCAATAACAATCATGAAATTAACTAAAGAACAACAAGAAGAAATAAAAAATCAACAATCTCAAAGCAACCAAACAAAAAGAGTTACTGCTCCTGAGCTTGAAAAAATCCTATATGAAGCAATTCCAGCTTTAGATCATGGTTTTGTAAGAGTTGTTGATTATATGGGTGATGACACATCTATAGTTCAATCAGCCAGAGTATCGTACGGAAAAGGAACCAAACAAGTTTCAACTGACAAAGGTTTAATTAAATATTTAATGAGGCATTGGCACAGTACTCCATTTGAAATGTGTGAAATTAAATATCATATTAAGCTTCCAATATTTATTGCAAGACAATGGATTAGACATAGAACAGCAAATGTAAATGAATATTCTGCAAGGTATTCAATTTTAGACAAAGAATTTTATTTGCCATCACAAGAAAATTTAGCTGCTCAATCAATAAGTAATAGACAGGGTAGAGGAGATGTATTGGAAGGAAAACAGGCAGAGGAAGTTTTGGAGCTTTTAAAAAGTGATGCTGAAAGAACTTATGATAATTATGAGACAATGCTTAATGAAAGATTTGATGGATCAATTATTGATGAAAATAAAAAAGGTTTAGCAAGGGAACTTGCAAGAATGAATTTAACTCTAAACACTTACACACAATGGTATTGGAAAACTGATTTGTTAAACTTAATGAACTTTCTAAGGTTAAGAGCTGATAGTCATGCTCAATATGAAATTAGAGTTTACGCTGATATAATGCTGGATACTGTAAAAAAATGGGTTCCTATTACTTATGATGCTTTTATGGATTATAGAGTTGGTGGAACAGAGGTTTCAGCAAAAGGTAAGTCAGTAATACAGAAACTTATAAAAGGTGAAAAAATTGATTTAGAGAACTCAGAATTGTCCAAAAGAGAATGGAATGAACTGATGGAAGCATTTAATCTAAAAGAAAAAATTATTTAAAATTTGTAAATGAATTTATCTGATTATGTGCTTAAATTTTTAGAGCAAAAAAAAGTAAAAAATGTTTTTACTATAACAGGTGGTGCCATATGTTTTTTAATGGATGCATTTTCCAGAAATAAAAATATGACCTATACTTCTGTGGCACACGAACAAGCGGCTGCAATGATGGCGGACTCTTTTTCAAGATTAGGTCCTAATTTTTCAGCAACGATAGTAACTTCAGGACCTGGAGCAACAAATTTACTTACAGGGATTGCTTGCTCGTGGTTTGATTCAGTACCATCAATTCATATTTGTGGCCAAGTAAATAGATATGAGCTGAGAAATTTTGATAAAACTTTAGAAAAAGTTAGACAAGTAGGTTTTCAAGAAACAGATATCGTATCAATGGCAAAACCAATTACTAAATTTGCATATCAACTAAAACATGAGAATGAAATAAAATATATTTTACAAAAAGCATATTTTATTTCGCAAAGTGGAAGACCAGGACCCGTGTTGATTGATATTCCAATGGATTTGCAGAGAAAAAAAATAATACCAGAAAAACTCAAATCTTTTTATCCAAAGAAAAAAAAAATAAAAAAACAAAAATTAATTAGGCAAATTAAGGAAATTTTAAAAGTTTTAAAAAAAGCAAAAAGACCAGTAATCATAATTGGTGGAGGTGTGAGAATTTCAAAAACTATAAAAGACTTAAATATATTTTTAAAAAAGTTTGATATTCCTTTGGTAACAACATGGAGTGGAGTTGACTCGATCACACATGATACCAAAAATTATATTGGAAATGTAGGTGTTTACGGTTCAAGATCTGCAAATTTTGTAGTCCAAAACAGTGATTTTGTTCTATCTCTAGGAACAAGATTGGATACAAGAATAACAGGAGGTGTTCCTAAAAATTTTGCTAGAGAAGCGATAATTGCCTCAGTAGATATTGATAAATATGAACTTAACAAAAAAAGAGGTTTAAAAATAAATATTAAAATAAATGAATGTTTGTCAGATTTTTTTTGTTATTTTGAAAATATCTCTAATAATTCTATTATATCTAAACCAGAGTGGTTAAAAAAATCTTTATTATGGAAAAAAAAATATCCAATCATCTTAGATGATTATAAGAAACAAAAAAAATATGTTAATCCATATTTTTTTATGGAAAAATTATCTGAAAAATTGAGCAAAGATGATGTGGTAATTGCAGATGATGGAGCCCACTTAACATGGACTATACAAGCGCTTAAGGTTCTTAAAAAACAAAGATTATTCTCTGCATTTGGAAATTCACCTATGGGGTATGCATTTCCAGCTTCCATTGGTGCATCAATAGCATTAAATAAAAAGAGAATTATTTGTATAGACGGAGACGGAAGTATTCAGATTAATATTCAAGAATTACAAACAATGATTTCAAATAAGCTTCCTGTTAAAATAATAATAATTAATAATGACGGTTATGGAATTATTAAGCAATTCCAAGATTTATACTTAGATAAAAGGTATGAAGCAGTTGACTCAAAAAAAGGAGTTACTAATCCAAATTTTAAAAAGGTAGCAAAAGCTTATGGGATAAAATATTCAGAAATTAAGAATAACTCAAATATAGATAAAATTTTAAAAAAAGCAATTAATAGTAAAAATGCAGAATTTATTAATGTTTTTATTAAACCTGATCAAAAGATAATTCCAAAGCTAACATTTGGTTCGTCTCTAGAAGATCTATCTCCAAAACTAGCTCGAGATGAACTTTTGGATAATATGATTGTAAAGCCCGTTATTAGAAATAAAAAAATTATAGAATCAAACTGATAAAATATAGTTAACTCTCAGGAAAAATAAAATCGTAATAAATATCTAATTTTTAAAGTAAATATTTTTAATTTTTATCGCAAAATTCAAGTATATTTTAGAAATTTCATGATCAGGATTTGACTCCACTAAAGGTTTACCCTCATCACCAGTTTGACCAACTTCAGGATTGATTGGTATTTCACCTAAAAATTCTTTTTTAAATTCTTCTGAAGTTTTTTTAACTCCACCTTCTCCAAAAATTTTATATTTTTTTCCATCATCTCCAATAAAAAAACTCATGTTATCAACTAAACCTAAAATTTTAACCCCAAGTTTATCAAACATTTTAATTCCTCTCTTCACATCTAATAGAGCTACTTCTTGAGGTGTGCTTACAATAATTGCTCCATCCATTTTTATTTCTTGTGAAAATGTTAGTTGGGTATCTCCAGTTCCTGGAGGCATATCAATTATTATAAAATCCAAATCTTTCCAATTCACCTTTTGAGTAAAAGTTTTTATTGCACTTGTAACCATAGGACCACGCCAAATCATTGGAGTTTGTTGATCTGTTAAAAATCCAATAGACATACATTGAATATCGTACTTTATTATTGGTTCTAATTTTTGACCATCACTCTTTGGCTTTTCATTAATATCAAACATCTTTGGGATTGATGGACCATAAATATCAGCATCTAATAAACCAACTTTGCAGCCAACTTTTTTCAATGCTAAGGCAAGATTCGTTGCAAATGTAGATTTTCCAACCCCTCCTTTTGCACTTGAAATTGCGATTGTAAATTTTGTTCCAAGAATTGGATTTTTAGTGAATTTCTTGGGCTCTAGCTTGCTTTTCATTGCGGCACTAAGTTCAGGTTTTTTATCATTCATAAAAGTATCATTACTTGTTTTTTACAATAAAGACACTATATACTTTCGCATATGTCAGACGATTTCAAAGATCAAAGTCCTTGGGGAGCACCTCCTGGTGGGGGTGGCAGTGGTAATGGATCAGGTAGAGGTCCGACACCTCCAAATGTTGACGAGATAATAAGAGATCTTCAAGATAAAATTAAAAGATTTTTACCAGGTGGAAAAACATCGGGAGGAAAATCAATAAGTTTGATTTTATTGGTTTTAGTTTTTGTATGGTTAGCGAGTGGACTTTATAGGGTATTACCTGATGAACAAGGTGTTGTATTAAGATTTGGTAAGTTTGTAAAAACTACACAGCCTGGTTTGAACTATCACATACCTTTTCCTGTTGAAACTGTGCAAACACCAAAAGTAACTAAAGTTAATAGAATGGATATAGGATTTAGATCTGAGAGAGATAGCGGTTTTTCTACAGGTGGCGGTGTTGCTGATGTTCCACAGGAAAGCTTAATGTTAACTGGAGATGAAAACATTGTTAACATAGATTTTTCAGTATTTTGGGTAATTAAAGACGCTGGGAATTTTTTATTCAAAATTCAAGATCCAGAGGGCACAGTTAAAGCAGCTGCTGAAACTGCAATGAGAGAAGTGATAGCAAAAAGTGATATTCAACCAATTTTAACAGAGGGAAGATCTAAAATTGAGGTTGAGACACAAAATATAATACAAAGTATTTTAGATGATTACGAAAGTGGGATTCAAATTACACAAGTTCAAACACAAAAGGCTGACCCACCTGATCAAGTAATAGACGCATTTAGAGATGTACAGGCTGCAAGAGCAGATATGGAAAGATCTAAGAACGAAGCTGAAGCTTATGCCAATGATGTAATTCCAAGAGCACGAGGGGAAGCGCAAAAAATTTTACAAGCTGCTGAAGCATATAAAAAAGAAGTAGTTGCAAAAGCTGAAGGTGAAGCAAGTAGATTCATAGCAATCTATAACGAGTATAAAAATGCTAAAGTAGTTACTCAAGAAAGAATGTATTTAGAAACTATGGAAAAAGTTTTAGCAGATATTGATAAAGTAATTATAGAAAAAAATGCGGGTTCTGGTGTAGTTCCATACTTACCTTTGCCTGAGTTAAAAAAGAAAGCGACAAATTAAAATGAAAGCTGGAAAAATTTTAGCAGGAGTACTAGTTGCAATAGGTGTTGTAGCCTTTTTATCGGTAATTATAGTAAAGGAAGTTAACCAAGCAATTATTCTTCAATTTGGTGATCCAAAAAGAATTATAATGAAGCCAGGATTAAATTTTAAAATTCCTTTCATTCAAAACGTTGTTTATTTAGATAAAAGAATTTTAAACTTAGATGCTCCACCAGAAGAGGTTATTGCATCAGATCAAAAACGATTAATTGTTGATGCATTTGCAAGATTTAAGATAGTTGATCCTCTTAAGTTTTATATTTCAGTGGGGAACGAAAGAGTTGCAAGATCAAGATTATCTACAATTATAAATTCAAGAATTAGAAATGTACTAGGTCAAGAAGAATTACAAACATTATTATCTAAAGATAGATCTAAGCAAATGGCTTTAATTAAAGAGGGTGTTAATAACGAAGCACAAAACTTTGGAATTAATATTGTTGATGTCAGAATTAAAAGAGCAGATCTACCTCAAGCTAACAGTGATGCAATTTATAGAAGAATGCAGACTGAAAGAGAGAGAGAAGCAAAAGAATTTAGAGCAAAAGGAGCAGAGATGGCAGTTACGATTACATCAACTGCGGACAAAGAAGTTACTGTAATCTTAGCAGATGCTCAAAAACAATCTGAGATTATGAAAGGGGAAGGTGATGGAGAAAGAAATAAAATATTTGCCGACGCCTTTGGTCAAGATCCAGAATTTTTTGCTTTCTACAGAGCTATGCAGGCATATGAAAAAGCCCTTATTGGTGGTGAAACTTCTTTAATTTTATCACCTGATAGTGAATTTTTTAAATTTTTTGGAAATATAAAACCTGAAATCCAACAATAATTCTTAAATGCGTGAGCTAGTTGTAGCTTTTGGTCTTTTCTTATTTATTGAAGGAATTTTGTACGCCTTATTTCCAGCAAAAATGAAAAGTATGTTGAAAAAATTAGAACTTGTTAAAGATAGTCAGCTTAGATCAGGTGGACTTATTTTTGCAGTAATAGGTTTTATAATTATTTATTTTATTAAGAGCTAATATGAATAAAATTAAACTTATATTCTTAACACTAGTTATATCATTCAGTTTTTCATTAAATGTAAACTCTAAAACAGTGCCTGCTTCCTTTGCAGATCTTGCAGAAGAATTAATGCCATCTGTTGTAAATATTTCTACAACAACTACTATCACAACAAATTCAAACCCTTTTCCTTTTCAATTCCCTCCAGGCTCTCCTTTTGAGGATATGTTTAAAGAATTTGGAACACCTCAGGAAAGACAATCAGCTGCTTTAGGTTCTGGGTTTATAATCGATGAGAAAGGAATTGTAGTTACGAATAATCACGTTATCCAAGATGCTGACGACATTATTGTTAGAGTAAATGGTGACCAAGAATTTAAAGCTAAGGTTCTGGGCGCCGACCCTCTAATGGATATTGCTGTTTTACAATTAGAAACAGACGAAAAATTTATCCCAGTAGCATTCGGTGACTCTGATAAAGCAAGAATTGGTGATTGGGTGCTTGCAATTGGAAATCCGTTTGGTTTAGGTGGAACTGTTACTGCTGGAATTATTTCAGCTAGAAATAGATCAATTGGTTTATCAAGATATGAAGATTTTATTCAAACAGATGCGTCCATAAATTCTGGTAATTCAGGTGGACCACTGTTTGATATGGCAGGTAATGTAATCGGAATAAATACAGCAATCCTTGGTCGTAATGGTTCAATTGGAATTGGATTTTCTATACCATCAAATAGTGCACAGATTGTAATCAAACAATTAATTGAATTTGGTGAAACTAAAAGAGGTTGGCTGGGTGTTAGAATTCAAGATGTAACTAAAGAAATTGCTGAAGTTGAAAAATTAGATAAACCACGAGGAGCATTAGTTGCAAGTGTTGCTGAAAATAGTCCTTCAGAACAGGCTGGAATAAAAGCTGGTGATATAATTTTAGAATTCAATGGAGAAAAAATAAATCAAATGAAAGAACTTCCAACGATTGTTGCACGAACAGAAGTTGGAAAAAAAGTTGAAGTTAAAGTTTGGAGAGATAAAAAAGAAATTATTAAAAACGTTATTTTAGGAAGATTAGAAACTTCAGATGATTTTAAAATAAGTAAAAATCAAGAAACTGAAAAACAAAATAATGAAGAGATCATTGAAAGTTTAAGAATAGCAGTAAGACCATTGACTAAAGAAGATATAAAAAATAGAAAATTACCAAATCAGACTACTGGTCTTGTAATAACTAAAATTGCAAACAATAGTCCTCTAGTAAATTCAATAGAGCTAAATAGCGTTATTGTTGAGGCTCAGAAGAAAAAAATTATATCAGCAGATGATTTAAGAAATATTATTGTCGAAGTTTTGAAGTCAAAACAGAAAACAATTTTACTAGCAATTTATAACAATCAAAATCAACGTAGATATATTGGCGTCAAGCTAGACTGATCATGGATTTAAAATCCAAGATTATATTAATATCTGGTCCCACAGCTTCAGGAAAATCAGGTTTTGCAATAAAAGTTGCAAAAAGAATTGATGGAGAAATTATTAATGCAGATAGCATGCAAGTATATAAAGAGCTTAAAATCTTGTCAGCTAGACCAGATCCAAAAAAATATCAGAAAATAAAACATCACTTGTATGGTTTTCAAAATGTAACAAAAAACTTCTCCACAGGTGATTGGCTTAAGCTAGTAATTAAAAAAATTAAGGAAGTTCAAAAAAGAAAAAAAACTCCAATTCTTGTTGGCGGTACAGGTTTATATTTTAAAGCTTTAACTGATGGTTTAGTTAAAATACCAAATATTTCATTAAAATTAAGGAATCAAATTAGAGATTTGCAAAAAAAACTTGGACAAAAGAAATTTTATGAAAAACTATTAAAATTAGATCCATCCTCAAGAGGAAAGATAAACCCTACAGATACCCAAAGATCCATCAGAGCTTATGAAGTTAAAAAGTTTACAAAAAAATCTCTAACTGAATGGTTTAAAAATACAAAATCACACTTCGTAGAAGATGATTTTTTTAAAGTTTATATTGATATTCCTAGACAAGAATTAATTGAGCGTATCAATGTAAGAACAGGGCAGATGATGGAAAATGGCGCAATAAAAGAAGTAAAAGATTTCGTAAAGTTAAGGGTTAGAAAAGATAAAAGCGCCAACAAAGCTATCGGAGTTAATGAAATAAGAGAATATTTAAAAAAACAAAAAGATTTGAATGATACTAAAGAAAAAATAGCCATAAAAACCAGACAATACGCCAAAAGACAAAGTACTTGGGCTAGAGGTAATATGATTAGTTGGACTAAACTTAAGCCACAGGACATAAATAATTTTTTGAAAAAAATTTAAAATTTTCACTCTTAAACTTGACCAATGAGCACAACTTCAGCTAGATTGCCTAATGCCAAAATTATTAACTGGAGCAGAAATTGTATTTAAATGTCTTGAAGACCAAAAGGTAGAACATATCTTTGGTTATCCAGGTGGTGCAGTTTTACCAATTTATGATGAATTAAAAAATCATCCTTCTATAAAACATATTTTAGTTAGACACGAACAAGGTGCTGGTCACGCAGCTGAAGGCTATGCGAGGTCATCAGGAAAACCAGGTGTAGTTTTAGTTACATCAGGTCCCGGTGCAACTAATGTTGTTACTGCTTTAACGGATGCTTATATGGATTCCGTACCGTTAGTTTGTATTTCTGGTCAGGTTCCAACACATTTAATTGGAACTGATGCTTTTCAAGAATGTGATACTACAGGAATTACAAGACCTTGTACGAAACACAATTGGTTAGTAAAAGATATTAATGATCTATCTAAAATTATGCATGAAGCTTTTAGAGTTGCAACAACTGGAAGACCTGGACCAGTTTTAATCGATATTCCAAAAGATATTCAATTCGCAAAAGCGAAATATAAAAAACCAAACAAAGAAAAAAAATTAAACGGAAAATCTCACAATAAATTTTCTCAAGATCAAATTGATGAGTTAGTAAAATTATTAAGCAAGGCCAAAAAACCAATCATCTATAGTGGTGGAGGAGTAATTAACTCAGGTCCAAAAGCAAGTAAGGCTTTAAGAGAATTTGTTGAGCTAACTGGCTTTCCTATAACTTCTACACTTCAAGGATTAGGTGCTTACCCTGGAGACGATAATCAATTTTTAGGAATGCTTGGCATGCATGGTACTTATGAGGCAAATAATGCAATGCATGATTGTGATCTTTTAATTAATATAGGTGCAAGATTTGATGATCGTATTACTGGAAAAATAGATGAGTTTTCACCAAAATCAAAAAAGGTTCATATAGATATTGATCCATCATCAATTAATAAAATTATCAAAGTAGATCTTGCAATAGTTGGGGACGTTACGAATGTTATCAGTAAAATTAATAAGACAATTGCTAAAAGAAAAAATGGTCATAGCAAATCAAATAAATCAAATATAGCTAAGTGGTGGGAACAAATCGAAAAATGGAGAGAAAAAGACTCTCTTAATTTTGTAAATAGTAATGAAAGTATAAAGCCTCAACATGCTGTTCAAAGACTTTATGAATTAACTAAGAATAAAGACACTTATGTTACTACCGAGGTTGGGCAACATCAAATGTGGGCTGCTCAACATTATAAATTTAATAAACCAAATAGATGGATGACATCTGGTGGTTTAGGTACAATGGGATATGGATTGCCAGCAGCAGTCGGAGTACAAATTGCTCATCCTGAAAAATTAGTAATTGATATTGCTGGAGAAGCTTCGGTCTTAATGACTATGCAAGAAATGTCTACTGCAGTTCAATATAATCTTCCTATAAAAATATTTATTTTAAATAATCAATATATGGGAATGGTAAGACAATGGCAGGAATTACTGCATGAAAAAAATTATTCTGAAAGTTATTCTGAAGCATTACCTGATTTTATGAAAATGGCAGAAGCTTATGGATGCAAAGGAATTAAAGCAGACAGTCCAGATGAGCTTGATGATAAAATTCAAGAAATGATTGATTATGATGGACCAGTTATATTTGATTGTCATGTGGATCCTAACGAGAATTGTTTCCCAATGATCCCATCTGGAAAACCTCATAACCAAATGATCTTAGGTCCAAATGATCAAGAGGAAAATAAAATCAAAGGAAAAGGCAAAGCTTTAGTATAATTATAATGCCAAAATCAAAATCAGCTTATAGCGTTCCTACAAAGAAACAAAAATCAGACACATATATATTTGTGGTTTGGGTAGATAATGAGGCTGGAGTTTTGGCAAGGGTAGCAGGTTTATTTTCAGGTCGAGGTTATAACATCGAGTCCTTAGCTGTTGCAGAGGTTGATGCAGTTAAAAATATTTCAAGAATAACAATTGTTACTACCGGAACACCTCAAGTAATTGACCAAATAAGACTTCAGTTAACTAAATTAGTGCCTGTTCATAAAGTTGCTGAGTTTAAAAGAGAAGACAAAGACGTAATATTTAAGGAAATGGCTTTATTTAAAGTAGTAGGCAAAAGAAATAAAATT
>CACGHF010000007.1 GCA_902572775.1 uncultured Pelagibacteraceae bacterium | reverse complement strand
TCTCAATTAAGAAAAATTTGATAATCTAAAATCAATTAATGGACAAAATTTCAGACTTAAAAGAAATTGTAATCGACACACTAGATCTCAATAAAGCTCAAGACATTGTAACTATTGATCTTAAAGATAAAAGTTCTATGGCTGATTACATGATCATAGCGAGCGGAACTTCATCTAGACATATTCAATCTTTATCAGAACAAGTTTTAGAAAAACTTAAAAATAACGGTGTAAAAGACTCAAAAATTGAGGGTAAAGAAAGCGGAGAATGGAAGCTTGTTGATGGAATTGATTTAATTGTTCATATTTTTCACCCAGAAAAAAGAAAATTTTATGAATTAGAGAAAATTTGGTCAGAGCTAATTCCAAAAGAAAAAGTGATGATATGAAAAAAATTAAATTTTTATTATTAATTTTTTTTTCCATTTTTTACTTAAATAAAATAGTTATTTCAGCTGAAATTGATATTTATAAAAAAATTGATCTTTTCGGTGAAGTTCTAGAAAAAATTAATAAAGAATATGTTGATGAGTTCAATCAATCTGAAAGTATGGACTCTGCTATCAATGGACTTTTACAATCCTTAGATCCTTATTCATCCTACATGTCCCCTAAAATTTTTGATGAAATGCAAACAGAAACCAGTGGTGAGTTTGGTGGACTAGGAATTGAAGTTAGCATGGAGGCTGGTGTGGTAAAAGTAATTTCACCAATAGATGACACGCCTGCATCCAGAGCTGGACTAAAAGCGGGTGATTACATAGTAAAAATAAATGATGTTCAGGTTCAAGGAAAATCATTAAGTGAAGCTGTTGATTTAATGAGAGGACCTGTAGGTTCTGGAATAGAGTTAACAGTAAGACGAAGAGGAGAAAAAAAAGCATTAACATTTAATATCATAAGAGAAGTTATTCAGGTTCAATCTGTAAAATCTGAAATTATAGATGAAAATATTGGATACATAAGGCTTACTTCATTTAATGATAACAGTAGTGATCAAATAGAAAAACAAATTAAAAAACTTAAAAAAGATAAAAACTTAAATTCATTTATTTTAGATTTAAGAAATAATCCTGGGGGTCTTTTATCTCAAGCAATAAAGATATCAGATTTTTTTCTTGAAAATGGAGAGATAGTTTCAACAAAAAGCAGAAAAAAATCTGAAAATAGAAAATGGTTTGCGAAAAAAGGAGATATTACCGACGGAAAAACACTATTAGTTTTAATTAACTATGGTTCAGCATCTGCATCTGAAATTGTTGCTGGAGCTTTAAAGGATCACAAAAGAGCAATTATCCTTGGTGAAAATAGCTTTGGTAAAGGTTCTGTCCAATCAATTATTCCTTTAAAAAATCGTGGAGCTATCAGATTAACTGTCGCAAAATATTATCTTCCTTCTGGAAAATCTATTTCTGAAGTTGGTGTTAGACCAGATATTGAAGTAAATGAAGAAGGTGATGATTTTAGAATAAAAACTGATACTGATAATCAATTAAACTACGCTATTAAATTACTTAACGGATAATATGAATAAAAATTTTAAAGATTTACCACTGAGAAGTGGGGTCGGAATTGTGTTATTGAATAAACAAAATAAAGTATTCGTAGCAAAAAGAATAGATAATCCTAAAAATTTTTGGCAAATGCCTCAGGGTGGTGTTGATGAGGGAGAGGATAATTTAAAAGCTGCATTTAGAGAACTAGAGGAAGAAACAAGTATCAAAAGCGTAGAACTTATAAAAGAATTAGATGGTACATTAACCTATGATTTACCCGATAGATTACTAGGTATTATTTGGAAAGGTAAGTACAAAGGTCAGAAGCAAAAATGGTTTTTAATGCGATTTATTGGAAATGATAATGAGATAAATATTAATACATCTAATCCTGAATTTTTAGATTGGAAGTGGATTGACTTAGATTTAATTACTGATGTTGTGGTTGATTTTAAACATCATATTTACAAAGAGCTTAAAGAAAAAGTAAAAAAATTAATTTAGAGTTTTTAGAACTTCAAGTTTTTGATCTGCTAAATACTTAGATTGATCATTTATATCAGTTTTATTAGCCTCTTCTTCTGCCTGTTTAAGTAAATCTTGTTGCTTTGATTTATCCATATCAGCAAGATTAAAAATTGTACTTGTTAAAATAGATAGATTATTATTTTTGAACTCAACAATACCATCTTCAACATAGTAATTTTCATCACCTGATTTTGATAAAATCTTAATTATCCCAGGTTTCAAAAAAGAAATAATAGAAATATGATCCTTCAATATTCCCATCTCTCCTTCAAAAGCAGGGACCACAACTTCTGACACATCATCTTTTACTAAAAAAGATTTTTCAGGATTTACTATTTCAACTTTAAACTCTTCGCTCATTAAGCAGCAGCTTCTTGTTCCATTTTCTTAGCTTTTTCTATAGCTTCTTCAATTGTTCCAACCATATAAAAAGCAGCTTCAGGTAAGTGATCATACTCACCTTTACAGATCGCATCAAAACCTTTGATGGTTGAGTCAAGATCAACAAGTTTTCCTGGAGAACCAGTAAATACTTCTGCAACAAAGAATGGTTGAGATAAAAATCTTTGGATTTTTCTTGCTCTTGCTACAACTAGTTTATCTTCTTCAGATAACTCGTCCATACCAAGAATAGCTATAATATCTTGTAGTGATTTATATGATTGTAGTATTCTTTGAACATCTCTTGCTACTCTATAGTGCTCATCTCCAACAATTCTTGGGTCCAAAATTCTTGATGTAGAATCAAGTGGATCTACTGCAGGATAAATACCAATTTCAGCAATTTGTCTTGAAAGTACAGTCGTTGCATCTAAGTGTGCAAACGATGTCGCTGGAGCAGGATCTGTTAAATCATCAGCAGGCACATAAATTGCTTGTACAGATGTAATTGACCCTTTGTTTGTAGTCGTAATTCTTTCTTGTAGGTTACCCATGTCAGTAGCTAATGTCGGTTGATATCCGACAGCAGATGGAATTCTTCCTAACAAAGCTGAAACCTCTGATCCTGCCTGAGTAAATCTAAAGATGTTATCTACGAAGAAAAGTACGTCCTGACCTTCTTGATCTCTAAAATATTCAGCTACAGTTAACCCTGTAAGTGCAACTCTTGCTCTTGCTCCAGGAGGTTCATTCATCTGGCCATAAACTAAAGCAGCTTTTGAACCAGCTCCTTCTTTTTTAATTACTCCAGATTCAATCATTTCATGATAAAGGTCATTTCCTTCTCTAGTTCTCTCTCCAACTCCTGCGAAAACTGAAAAACCACCATGAGCTTTTGCAACGTTATTAATTAATTCCATAATTAAAACTGTTTTTCCTACTCCTGCTCCACCAAATAATCCAATCTTTCCACCTTTTGCATAAGGCGCAAGCAAATCAATTACTTTGATACCCGTCACAAGTATTTCAGTTTCTGTTGATTGGTCATTAAATTCAGGTGCAGCTCTATGAATTGGCCAACTTTCTTTAGTCTTAACCTCACCTCTTTCGTCAATTGGTTCACCAATTACATTTATAATTCTTCCAAGTGTTTCGGGTCCAACTGGAACTTGAATAGGAGCATTGGTATTAGTAACTTCATCACCTCTTTTTAATCCTTCAGTAGCATCCATAGCAATTGTTCTAACAGTAGTTTCACCTAAGTGTTGTGCTACCTCTAAAACTAGTCTGTTATCACCATTTTTACATTCTAATGCTGTTAAAATTTCTGGTAGTTCACCATCAAATTTTACGTCTACTACCGCTCCAATAACTTGTGTGATTATTCCTTTGTTCATAATTATAAACTTTCTGCTCCTGATATGATTTCTATTAGTTCTTTTGTAATTGCTGCCTGACGACTTCTATTATATTCGATAGTAAGTTTGTCAACCATTTCACCTGCGTTTCGGGTTGCGTTATCCATTGCACTCATTCTAGACCCTTGTTCGCTAGCTGAATTCTCTAACATTGCTTTAAATATTTGCGTAGAAATATTCTTTGGCAATAAATTGCTTAAAATTTCATCTTCATCTGGTTCAAATTCGTAACTTTCTTCTGAACTATTTTCTTCTCCCTCATTATTTAAAGGGATTATTTGCTGTGCTTGAGGAATTTGAGTAATTACATTTTTAAATTGATTGTAAAAAATTGTACAAACATCAAATTCAGCTGCCTCGAATTTTTCAATTACCATTTTCCCAACTTTGTCAGCATCAAAATAATTTGCATTTTTAGACTCTTTGAAAGAAATATTTTCTATTATTTTGTCACCATAAACTCTTTTTAATTGATCATTTCCTTTTGAGCCTACTGTAATAATTTTTAGTTCTTTACCTTCATCTAAAATTTTTGCAAAATAACTCTTGGCTTTTTTAATAATATTAGAATTAAATCCACCACATAAACCTCTATCAGAAGTCATCACTACACAAAGATGAGTTTTTTCCTGACCAGTACCTGACAATAACTTTGGTGCATTTTCTTTATCAGATATACCATTTGATAAATTCAAAATAACATTATTCATTTTTTCAGAATATGGCCGTCCCTTCTCAGCACTTTCTTGAGCTCTTCTTAATTTAGCTGCTGCAACCATTTTCATAGCTTTAGTAATTTTCTGTGTAGACTTTACACTAGCTATTCTTTTTTTTAGGTCGTCTAAACTTGCCATAAGTTATTAAGATTTAAAATTTCCTTTTAATTGAGTGATTACCTCAACAAGTAATTTTTCTTTATCTTCCTCAAGTTTTCCTGAAGTTAAAATTGACTCGATAATTTCAGGCTTATCTGATTTACATTTTTCAATAATCTTACTCTCAAATTCAGCAACATCTTTTAAATCAATATCGTCCAGATAACCTTTAACTCCACAAAATACTGAAATAACTTGTTCTGCAACAGTCATCGGTGAATATTGTTTTTGTTTTAAAAGTTCAGTTAGTTTAGAGCCTCTATTCAAAAGTTGCTGAGTAGATGCATCTAAATCAGATCCGAATTGAGCAAAAGCTGCCATTTCTCTGTATTGGGCTAGCTCTAATTTCATTGAACCAGAAACTTTTTTCATCGCTTTTGTTTGAGCTGATGAACCAACCCTAGATACTGATAAACCTACATTAATTGCAGGTCTTATACCTTGGTTAAATAGTTCTGTTTCAAGGAAAATTTGTCCGTCTGTAATTGAAATAACGTTAGTTGGAATGAACGCGGATACGTCTCCACCTTGTGTTTCAATTATTGGCAGCGCTGTAAGTGATCCACCACCATGTTCGTCACTTAATTTAGCTGCTCTTTCAAGTAATCTACTATGAAGATAAAATACATCTCCAGGATAGGCCTCACGCCCAGGAGGTCTTCTCAATAGCAATGACATTTGTCTATAAGCAACTGCTTGTTTAGATAAATCATCATAAATTATTAATGCGTGCATTCCATTATCTCTAAAATACTCACCCATAGTGCAACCTGTATATGGTGCTAAGAATTGTAGAGGAGCAGAGTCCGATGCGGTAGCAGCAACGATTGTTGTGTACTCCATAGCTCCAGCTTCTTCTAATGTTTTTTGAATTTGTCTTACTGTTGATCTTTTTTGTCCAACTGCAACGTATATACAATACAGTTTTTGTTTTTCATCACCAGATTCATTGATTTTTTTTTGATTAATAATTGCATCTACTGCAACTGCTGTTTTACCAGTTTGTCTATCACCAATAATTAATTCCCTTTGCCCTCTTCCAATCGGAACTAGACTATCAATTGACTTAAGACCAGTTTGCATTGGTTCACTTACTGATTGTCGTGGAATAATACCAGGAGCTTTTACTTCAACCCTGCTTTTTTTAATTCCTTTATCTAATGGTCCTTTTCCATCGATAGGATTTCCTAAACCATCCACTACTCTTCCTAATAATTCTTTTCCAACTGGAGTATCAACAATATTACCAGTTCTTTTTACTACATCCCCTTCTTTAACATTTCTGTCATCACCAAAAATTACGACACCAACGTTTTCGCTTTCTAAGTTTAGAGCCATACCTTTTGAACCATCTGCAAACTCTACCATTTCACCAGCTTGAACATTATCCAAACCATAAATCCTAGCAATACCGTCTCCAACTGATAAAACTTGACCAACTTCTGTAACTTCTGCTTTATCACCAAAATTTTTAATTTGTTCTTTTAATATTTTTGTAACTTCTGAAGGATTTATTTCCATTTATGCCTCTATCATTCTGTTTTCGATTTGTTGTAATTTATTTTTAATTGAGGTATCGACCATAGTACTTCCTACTTGTACTACCAAACCTCCTATTAAACTTTCATCATGTTTGTAGTTTAATTTTATTTTTGAGCTAAAATTTTTTGTTAACTCCTCTGTAATTTTTCCAATTTCTTCATTAGATAATTCTTTTGCTGATTTTAATTCTGCCTTAAGTTCACCTCTTTTTCTTGAACAAATTTCAATAAAGCTTTTAAGGATACGTTCAATAAAAAAGAAACGTCTTTTTTGAATTAAGAAACTTAAAAAATTTTTAAATAAAGACTCAAATTTATTATTTTCAGAGATTGTATTGATTACTTTTAGTAAATCTTCTTGGCTTGTAGTTGGATCTTTAATCAAATTAGAAAAATCTTCACTTTGATCAACTAAATTAAGAATAGATGAAGATTGATCTTCAATCTGACTTAAAAGATTATTTTCCTCTGAAAGTTCAAATAGCGCAAGAGAATACCTTTCAGCTGAAGTTATTGAAAATCCGGTGTCTTTACTCAACTTGGTTCCTCTATAATGTTGAAGATTAATTAAAAATCACGCCCTAAATAGCATATGACCCTTATGTCTTCAAGTAGCGGATTTGTAAAAAAGGCCTCTTTTTTGCGGTTAATTGAAGTTAATTGGGTCAACATCAACTGAAAGTTTTATTCCAGAAGAAAATTTATATTTTGGAATAATTTTTGCAAGAGAGCTTTGTAGTTTCATAGATTTTAAGCCTCTAATTAAAAATCTAATTCTAAATTTTCTCTTTAATCTAAATAATGGAGCATTCACTGGCCCTAATATTTTTCCTTCAATTTTATTTTCAATAAAATTTTTAAAATTATTAGCTTCTTTTTCTAATTTAATTTCATTATCTCCTGTTAAGATTAAAGAAATAAACCTTTGAAATGGAGGTAGTTTATTTTTTTTTCTTATCTCCAGTTCTCTTTCTAAAAAAATATCTGGATTTTTATTTGTAATTTCTGAAATCATCTTAGTATTATTTTCATAGGTTTGAAAATATACAGTTGCTGGTTTTCCAGTTCTTCCTGCACGTCCTGAAAGTTGATGATAAAGCTGTAAATTTTTTTCTGCACCCCTTAAATCATGTCCTTGAGATGAAAGATCAATATCAACAACTACAATGCAATTTAAGCTTGGAAAATGAAAACCTTTTGAAATTAATTGAGTTCCAACTAAAATATGTGTTTCTTTATTTATAATTTTATCTATTTTTTCTTTAGAATCTTTTTTATTCATTGTATCACTTGAAAAAATCTCTATTATTTTTCCTGGAAATTTTCTTTTTACCTCTTCTGAAATTCTCTCAACACCAGGACCGCTAAAAATAAATTCACAATTACCTTCTTTTGTACAATTTCTTTTAAGATCAGACCTGTATCCACAATAATGACATAATAAATTATTTTTATTTTTATGATAAACTAGATTGATACTACAATTTGGACATGTAAAACTTGTAAAACATTTATTGCATAAAGCATTTGGAGAAAAACCTCTTCTATTTAAAAAAAACAAAACTTGATCTTTTTTTTCCAAATGTAAATTTACTTTTTCAATAATTTTATTTGATAGCCATGATTGTTTTTCAAGTTTGGTATTATTTAAATTAATAATTTCATAATTAGGTAATGCTGCGTTTTGGTACCTTTCATTTAATCTAGAAACTTCGTACTTACCTTTTTTAATATTTTCAAAAGTTTCTATAGAAGGAACAGCAGTAATCAAATTGATTGGAATATTTTCAAAGGATGCTCTAGAAATTGCCATATCACGAGCATTGTAAGTTATGCCTTCATCTTGTTTAAATGATTGATCATGTTCCTCATCAACAATTATCATTCCTAATTTTTTAAACGGTAAAAATAGTGAAGATCTTGCACCAATAATTATTTTTATTTTACCATTAGAAACTCCACTCCAAATTAATTCTTTCTTTTTTTTTGAAATACCTGAATGCCAAACTGCAGGTTTAAAACCAAAATATTCTAAAAATTTTTGTTCAAATTGACTAGTTAGACCTATTTCTGGCAATAATATTAATCCTTGTAAACCCCTCTCTATCAACGGTTTTAACGCTTCAAAATAAACTAAAGTTTTTCCTGATCCAGTTGTGCCTTGTAAAACATGAACTCTAAATTTTTTATTTGAAACATTCATTTTTTTTTAGAGATTTATTTTGATCTGTAGACAGCTTGATTAAATTTTGTTTAATTTTGCTATCAAATATTTGATAAAGTTGATTTTCTTTGTTCTCTACCGCATCACTACTTAAGAGCACTAACTTTAATGCCATACCCTTTGGAATAAGATTATATTCTGCAAACCAATTTAAAAAATTAATTGTATTTTTTTTTAATGGAGTTACGTCTAATTTCTTAATTACCTTTTTGGTCTTAAAATTTTTATTATTATTTTTTTCAAATTCGTCCCAAACAACACCGGTAATTTTTGATTTTCCAAAAGGTACCATTACATAATCACCAACTTTAAGAGTTAAATTACTTTCATACGTAAATGGATGATTAAAAATATTTGGTACGAGAATCGGATATTTCATATTTTTATAATATGAAAAAAAATTATGAGTGTATTTGACTTTTTTTCATAGAGCCAAAACTGTTGATACAAAATACTTTTAGAGACAATTTATTTTTCTTCTTTCCTTACCAAGTATTTACCAAGAAATAAGAATGCTTGAGTAATATTTTTTGATAAAAATGGCATTTTACAAGATACTAATTCAAATGAAATCTTTGGTAAAGATAATTAAAAATTTTAAATTTTTATTTTGGAAGTTTGCCTTTTTTAATAACATTTAACATATATGTTTTAACATTCCATCCTGTTGCAGCACTATTTGTTACTACTATTCGTGAATTGTCTAAATCAATTAATATATTCTGTCCATTATATCCTTCAGTTCCAATTATATTTCTTTTTTTCAATCCCTTAAAATCAAAATAAAATTGAGATCCATATTTTTTAGAATAATTATGAAGATACCATTGTGCATTTTTTTTTGTTGGACGATATTTAAACCATTTTATTGCTTGTTGTTGTGATTCTCTCAAGTAATTTCCTACACAAGTTTCATTTTGATAGTCTTTCATCATGGCTTCTGCAAATCTTAAAAAATCTAATCTAGTCATGAAATATGAATAAGAAGCAAGTGTTTGTGGGCTACCGTTGTATTTAGCAATTTTTTGATGGTTAATAGTTTGACCATGTTTTTCATAAGCAATTTCATTTCCAATTTTAATTTTATCTTGAAAAACTTTTTTCATTAATTTGTCATAATCTTTTCCTGATTTAAAAACTATATAGTTTGCAATAATGTCCGCTAAAGCATTATTATAAAAATTTTTATTTCCCTTAGCTTTTGTACCCCGTAAAAGAAGAGCAATAGTATCAAGACCCATATCTCTATGGTGTTCAAAGGAACCCATAAATCTAGTAGATCTTTTATCAACAACATGCTTGTCACCAGCTGCCATATTTAAAAGGTTTCGTAATGGTTGACCATGGTAAAGTGTGTTTTCCATAAGCGGCCAATCTATAATTTCATCAATCGAGGAAATATAGCCATCACAAATTGCATGACCAACTATATATGACGTAATACTTTTACCTGTAGAGTGAGTATAAAAGAGTGTTTTATCTGTTATATCTTCCTCAAAACGTCCTTTTTTTGCTTTACCATCATATTTAATTACCCCATTGTCATAAAATAGATAGCTCAGAAGATATCCTTCAGACAGTTGTTTATCAACTTTCGAACTAGATATATTTTTTTCGTAAGTAAATTTTTTTGCGTTTCCTTTTGGAGGTACTGTGTACAATCGTCCTTCTCTTCTTCTTTGTTTAATAAAAATTTTTTTTTGAAACTCAAAGTGAGATATGGTTGCGTCATTTGGACGAGCACTTTCAGGTAATTCGTTTACACCACCATGAGTATTTATCTTCTCTGAATAAGAACTGTTTGTTAAAAACAATATAAAAATGATAAAAAATAAAACTTTTTTCATGATTTAAGACTACAAAATTCTAAACGACAAGTCTAACCTGAAAGTCAAATACATACATTTACCAAGATTTTACCAAGAGTATTTTGCAGCCCTTACCAAAACTTTACCAAGAAACACGAATAAATATTTAAAAAAAGTTAGCAACCACAATAATTTTAAAAAAGTTATTTATTTTGAAAAATTTTATTATTCTTATTGATACAAAAGGATAATTTAGGATTTTCCTATAAAATCCTATAGTTTAAGAGTGTATTGCTCTTTTATCTACTGATAAAGCAGCTTCTTTAACTGCTTCAGAAAACGTTGGATGAGCATGACAAGTTCGGGCGATATCTTCTGCACTTGCACCAAATTCCATTGCAACACCGATTTCTGCAATTAATTCTCCTGCATGAGGTCCAATTATATGTGCACCTAATACTTTATCTGTTTGCTCATCAGCTAAAATTTTAACAAAACCTTCTGCATCATCTATGGCCTTTGCTCTTGAATTAGCCATAAACGAAAATTTTCCTACTTTATATTTTTTATTTAATTCTTTTAATTGTTCCTCAGTTTTACCGATTGATGCTACTTCTGGAGTTGTATAAACTACTCCTGGGATTGTATCATAATTTACATGTCCAGATTGACCAACTATGTTTTCTGCAACTGCTATACCTTCGTCCTCCGCTTTGTGTGCAAGCATTGGACCAACAATTACATCGCCTATAGCATAAATGTTTTCAACGTTAGTCTTAAAAATTTTATCAGTTTTAATTCTATTTCTTTCATCAAGATCTACTCCTACAGACTCTAAATTTAAACCATCTGTATTGGGTTTTCTGCCAACAGAGATTAAAACAACATCACACTCAAAATTATTTTTATTACCATCTTTATCTACTGTTGAAACCACTGCACCTGCTGCATTTTTTTTAATTGTTTCAACTTTATTTTGCATATTAAATTTCATACCCTGTTTTTTTAAAATTTTCATAAATTCTGAAGAAATTTCTTTATCCATTCCAGGTGTAATATGATCTAAAAATTCAACAACTTGGACCTCTGCTCCAAGTCTTGACCATACAGATCCCATCTCCAATCCTATATAGCCTCCTCCTACTACAACCATTTTCTTAGGTACCTTTTCTAACTTTAAAGCACCTGTTGATGAAACAATTGTTTTCTCATCTATTTCTATTCCTGGTAATGAAACTGGAACTGATCCTGTTGCAATAACTGTTTTTTCTGTTTGGATGATAGTTTCTTTATTTTTATCGTCTTTTATTAAAATTTCATTTTTAGATTTAAAACTTCCGTGTCCTTTAAAGTAAGTAACCTTGTTTTTTTTCAAAAGAAATTCAACACCTTTTGTAAGAACAGTTACAGCTTTATCTTTGCTTTTCATCATTTTGTCTAAATTTAATTTTACTTCACCAACTTCAATACCTTTGTTTGCTAAACTTTTTACTTTGTGAAATTCTTCAGACAGATTAAGTAAGCTTTTTGATGGGATACAACCAACATTTAAACAAGTACCTCCCAAAGACCCTCTAGACTCTATACATGCAGTTTTTAATCCTAATTGAGCAAGTCTGATTGCGCACACATAACCTCCCGGTCCACCTCCAATAACTACAGCTTGAAATTTTTCTGACATTTAAATATCTAAAAACAACCTTCTAGGATCTTCTAAGTTTTCTTTAATCATTTTAAGAAAAGATACAGATTCTTTTCCATCAATAATTCTATGATCATATGATAACGCTAAATACATAATTGGTCTTATTTTGATTTCACCATCTACAACAATAGGTCTTTCTACTATATTATGCATACCCAACACACCTGATTGAGGTAAATTTAGTATTGGTGTTGAAAGCATGGACCCATACACACCTCCATTACTTATTGTAAATGTTCCTCCCTGGAGATCTTCGATCGTTAGCTTCCCATCTCGCGCTTTTTCTGAAATTTCTTTAATATTTTTTTCAATATCAGCAAAGGATAATTCATCTGCATTTCTTAAAACTGGAACAACCAAGCCTTTATCTGTTCCAACAGCAAAACTAATGTTGTAATAATTTTTATATATTATCTCATCACCATCTATTTCAGCATTCACTGCTGGGAAATTTTTTAAAGCAACTACACATGCTTTTACAAAGAAAGACATAAATCCTAATTTTATTCCATAACGAGATTGGAAATCCTCTTGATTTTCTTTCCTCATTTCCATTACGCTACTCATATCAACTTCGTTAAATGTTGTTAAAAGAGCAGCATTCTCTTGAGCTTGCTTTAATCTTTTTGCAATAGTTTGTCTCAACCTAGTCATTTTAATTCGTTCTTCTTCACCATATTCAATTTTTCTTTCAGATGGTTTTGGATTTGCACCCATCAAACTTATTAAATCTCCTTTTAAAACTCTCCCACCTTTTCCTGAACCTTGAATTGAATTAATATCGATATTATTTTCAGTTACAATTTTTCTCACTGCTGGAGATAAGGTTGGGTTAACATCTCTTTTTGGAGCAACATCTGGTTTAACTTCCTCAGTTAAAACCAAAGGTTTCTCTTTGGGTTTTTCTTCAAATACTTTTGGTTCTTTTTTATTTGCATCTAATTTTATTACATTGCTCTCTGCAGGAACAATTTCCTCTTTCTTTATTTCTTCACTGATTTTTGGCGCAGATTTAACCGCTGCTCCACCTTCGGCTGATACAGAACCTAATAATGCTCCTACTTCAACGACTGATCCATCTTGTGAATTTATCTCTGTTAACACACCAGAAATTGGAGATGGTACCTCTAAGTTTACTTTGTCTGTCTCAAGTTCTACAATTGGTTCATCTGCTTCGACTGTATCACCTGCGTTTTTTAACCATTTTGCAACAGTCGCTTCTGTTATACTTTCACCTAGAACTGGGACTACTATTTTTTCACTCATTAAAATTAATCAAATACCTTGTTAATTATTTCTTGTTGTTGAGAATTATGCCTTTTGGCATATCCTGTTGCAGGAGTTGCGTCTGGGCTTCTTCCTATATAAGAAATTTTATTATTATTAGCCTTTAAAGTGTCTAATGTCCATTGGATATAATCCCTAACTGAAAACCAAGCACCCATATTTTTTGGTTCTTCTTGGCACCAAAAGAATTCAGCATTTTCAGCATATGGTTTTAACTCCTTAACCAAAGCTTTTGCTGGAAATGGATACAATTGTTCAATTCTATACATCACTACATCATCTCTTTTGAGCTTTTCTCTGGCATCTAATAAATCAAAATATACTTTTCCAGAACAAAGAATTACTTTTTTTATTTTAGAACTTTCTTTTAGTTTAATAAATCCTTTAGACTTAGGATCTATAGCATGATCCCACAGCACTCTGTGGAAAGTATTTTTTTTGTTAAAATCTTCTAAATTTGAAACACAATACTTATTTCTTAATAATGATTTTGGTGTCATTATGATTAGTGGCTTTCTAAAACTCCTATGCATTTGTCTTCTTAAAGCATGAAAATAATTTGCTGGAGTTGTGCAGTTCATTACTTGCATATTATCGTTTGAGCATAGTTGTAAAAATCTTTCTAATCTTGCTGAAGAATGTTCTGGTCCTTGTCCTTCATATCCGTGAGGTAACAACATTACTATACCAGATGCTCTATTCCATTTTCTCTCACCAGATGCAATAAATTGATCAATTACTACTTGAGCTCCATTAGCAAAGTCACCGAATTGCGCTTCCCAAAGAGTGAGTGTGTTAGGCTCTACTAAACTATAACCATATTCAAATCCCAAAACTGCAAGTTCAGATAAAAAACTATCTACTACTTCAAATTGCTTTTGATTTTTAGAAATATTATTAAGAGGAATGTACCTAGAATTATCTATTTGATTTCTTAAAACAGAATGTCGTTGACTGAATGTTCCTCTTCCAGAATCTTGTCCTACAAGTCTAACTGGATATCCCTCTTCTAGCAAAGATCCAAACGCTAAAGATTCAGCTGAAGACCAATCGATTCCAGTACCTTTTTCGATACTTTCTTTTCTGGCATTAAATATTTTAGAGATAGTCTTATGGATATTTTTTTCCTCAGGAATACCATTTATTTTATTTGAAATTATTTTTAATTTATTTTCATCAAAACCTGTTATGCCCCTTTTATCTTTACCTCGTTCAGGCTTATATCTTGACCATGTTCCCTCAAACCATTCTATTTTAGGTTTATAATCTTTTGCACTTTTATATTGTTCATCAAGTAAATCTTTAAACGATTTAACATTTTGATTTAATAATTCTTCGGTAATTGATTTTTCGTTTACTAATTTATTTCCATAAATTTTGTAAACACTGGGATGAGATCGAATTTTTTTATACATTAAAGGTTGAGTAAATGAAGGCTCATCTCCCTCATTGTGTCCAAATCTTCTATAACAAATTAAATCTACCACAACGTCTCTATTAAATTTTAATCTAAATTCTGTTGCTATTCTCGTCGCATAAACAACTGCTTCTGGATCATCACCATTAACATGAAGGATCGGTGCCTCTACCATTTTTGCAACATCAGATGGATAAGGTGAAGACCTTGCAAATCTTGGACTAGTAGTAAATCCTATCTGATTATTCACAATAATATGAATTGTTCCTCCAGTGTTGTGTCCTGGTAGTCCAGACATTGCAAAACATTCTGCTACAACTCCTTGTCCAGCAAAAGCTGCATCCCCATGAATGAGAATTGGTATAACTTTATTTCTTTCACGGTCTTTGTGAAAAAATTGTTTTGCTCTTGTTTGTCCCAAAACAACTGGGTTAACAGCTTCTAAATGAGAAGGGTTGTCTGTTAAACTGACATGTACTGAATTTCCATCAAATTTTCTATCAGAAGACGCTCCTAGATGATATTTGACATCTCCAGCGCTATCTTCAGAGTCGGTACTAAACTCGCCAGCAAACTCATTAAAAATTTTTTTGTAAGATTTTTGTAAAACGTTTGCCAAAACGTTAAGCCTACCTCTATGAGACATGCCTATTTTAACTTCTTTTATATTATTTTGACCACCAATTTTTATTATTTGTTCAAGAGCAGGTATTAAACTTTCACCACCATCTAAACCAAATCTTTTTGTTCCCACATACTTTGTAGCTAAAAATTTTTCAAATCCTTCTGCCTGTACTAATTTATTTAAAATTGCTTCTTTACCATTTTTTGTAAATTGAAGTGCATTTTTATCTTGCTCTATCCTGTCTCTAAACCACTTTCTTTCAACTGGGTTTGAAATATGCATGAACTCATAACCTATTTTTCCACAATAGGTCTTCTTCATAAACTTAAGTATTTCTCTTATATTTGCATATTTACGATTAATTACCCCGTTTAGAAAAATTTTCTTATCGTAATTTTCTTTTTTAAAACCATAAAAATCTGGATGAAGCTCATCTAAATATTCTGACTCTCTCATTTCTAGAGGATCAAGATCTGCTAATAAATGTCCTCTTAGTCTATATGCTCTAATCAATGCTACAGCACTAATAGAATCTTTATTTGAGTCAGCAAGTAATTGAAAATTAAATTTTTCTGAAGTGTCTAATTTGACATTATCAAAATCATTTTTATCTTGTTCTTCTATTTTTTTTTGTAATTCATCAATATCAATCTTTTTTTTAGTTGGTCCCCATGAAGGACCATTAATTTCTTTTGCTATAATATTTAATTCTTCACCAATTCCCTCAAAATAATTTGCCCAACTTTCTGGAAGATCGGCATCTTTATTTACAAACTTTAAATACATTTCTTCTATAAATGCACTATTAGATTTGTTTAAAAATGAAGTTTTTTCGAAATCAAGATTTTTTGATGAAGACATCTTTTTTATTTAATATATCCCTCTAATATTTTTTTTCAATTAGACAGTTTATCAAATAAAGTTTTTCCAATAATTGATGGTGATTTGGCAACTGTAATACCACTTTCTTCCATTTTTTTTATTTTATCTTCAGCTCCACCCTTGCCACCTGATATAATTGCACCAGCATGCCCCATTCTCCTTCCTGGAGGAGCAGTAATTCCAGCTATAAATCCAACAATTGGTTTTTTAATCTTATGATTTTTTATAAATTCAGCCGCTTCTTCTTCGGCTGTTCCTCCAATTTCACCTATCATTAAAATAGACTCTGTTTCATCATCATTTAAAAATAAATCTAAACAATCTATAAAATTTGTTCCATTAATAGGATCTCCACCAATACCAATACAAGTTGATTGACCAAGTCCATTTTCAGTTGTTTGGGCTACTGCTTCATATGTTAATGTTCCTGACCTTGATACAATTCCAACACTTCCTCTTTTGTGAATACTTCCCGGCATAATCCCAATTTTACATTCATCTGGTGTGATTATTCCCGGACAATTAGGTCCAATTAATCTGCTACTAGATCCGCTTAATTTTTGTCTTACCTTAAGCATATCCTGAATTGGAATTCCCTCTGTTATACAAACAATAAGTTCTACTGATGCATCAATAGCTTCAATGATTGCTGCTGCTGCAAATTTAGCAGGAACATAAATCATAGTTGCATCTGCTCCTACTTCATTTTTTGCCTCTAAAACGCTATTAAAAACTGGTCTGTCCAAATGTTTTTGTCCACCTTTCTTTGGCGTAACTCCACCAACAAGATTGGTTCCATATTTTATAGCCTGCTCTGAATGAAATGTTCCATGAGCGCCAGTAAATCCCTGACAAATTACTTTAGTATTTTTATTTACCAAAACTGACATTTTATTTTATCGCCTCAACAATTTTCTTGGCAGCATCATCTAAATTTTCTGCAGAAATTAATTTTAATCCAGAATTATCAAGAATTTCTTTTCCCTCTTTAAAATTTGTGCCTGCTAATCGTACAACTAAAGGTACACTAATATTAATTTCTTTAGCTGCATCAACTACTCCTTGAGCAAGGACATCACATCTCATTATTCCCCCAAAAATATTAATTAAAATACCTTTAACATTTTTATCTGAGAGAATTATCTTTAATGCAGCAGATACTTTTTCTTTGGATGCACCACCACCTACATCTAAAAAATTTGCTGGCTCTTTACCATACAATTTAATTATATCCATTGTTGCCATTGCTAATCCTGCCCCATTCACCATACAGCCAATACTTCCATCTAGCTTAATATATGCAAGATCATGCTTGCTAGCTTCTATCTCGGCAGGATCTTCCTCATTCAAATCTCTTAATTCAACAATTTCTGGATGCCTAAATAAAGCATTAGAGTCGAAATTAACTTTTGCATCTAAACAAACAATTTTTTTCTCTTTTGTCAAAATTAATGGATTTACTTCAACCATGTTTGCATCAGTACTCACAAACATTTTATATATTGATTTAATTAATGTTATTGCTTGTTTTTTTGCGTCTTCATTTAAATTAAAAATATTAATTATTTTTTTACAGTCTGACTCAGAAATTTCATCACCAATATCAACTTTTGTAGTTATAATTTTTTCAGGTGAACTACTTGCAACTTCTTCAATGTCCATCCCTCCTTGGTCACTTGATATAAATGCAATTTTAGAACTTGCCCTATCAACCAGGCACGATAAGTAAAATTCTTTATCTATATTTGATGATTCTTCTACGTATAATCTTTTTACCTCTCTACCTTCAGGGCCAGTTTGATGAGTAACTAGTGTTTTTCCAAGTAATTCTTTAGCTGCTACTGTTAGTTCCTCAATAGAGTTTAAAATTTTTACACCACCAGCTTTTCCTCTACCTCCAGCATGGATTTGCGCTTTAAGCACATATTTCTCAGTTTTGAGTGCTTTTGCTTTTTGAATAAGTTCATCAACATTAACCGCAAATACTCCTTCAGGAACTACAGCTCCATATTTTTTTAATATTTGTTTAGCTTGATGCTCGTGAATATTCATTATTATTTAGATAAATCAGGATCTATTTTAGATGCAGCTTCCCATAAAGCTTTTACAGCATCTATTGAATGCATAAATTCTTTTTTTTCTTTTTCATCTAAATCAATCTCTTCAATTTTTTCTACGCCATCTTTTCCAATGACAACAGGAACGCCTGCATAAACATTTTTCACACCATATTCTCCATTTAATTGTACAGCACAGGGTAATAATTTTTTCTGATCATTTAAATATGCTTCTGCCATTTGAACACCTGAAGCTGCAGGTGCATAAAAAGCTGATCCTTTTTCTAAATATTTAACTATTTCCGCACCACCATCTCGTGTTCTTTGATTAATTTCCTCAACTCTTTCTAAAGAAATCTTTCCATCCTTTACAAGATTTAACAATGGTTTACCTGAAATTTTTGTAAATCTTGGCATAGGAACCATGGTGTCACCATGACCACCCATAACCATTGCCTCAATTTCTCTTACTGGCACATTAAGCTCTAATGATAAAAATAATTTAAATCTCGAACTATCTAAAATACCTGCCATACCAACAACTTTATTTGATGGCAAACCTGAAAATTTTTGAAATGCCATAACCATAACGTCTAAAGGATTGGTGATGCAGATCACAAAAGCGTTAGGAGCATTTTTCTTTACCCCCTCAGCAACTTGTTTAATAATTTTTAAATTTATTCCAAGAAGATCATCTCGGCTCATTCCAGGTTTTCTTGGAACACCTGCTGTAATTATTATTACATCTGAATCTTTTATATCCTCATAGTTATCAGTTCCTGAAAACCTAACATTGAAACCATCTACAGATGAAGATTGTGCAATATCTAATGCTTTTCCTTTTGCAATACCGCTAGCTACGTCAAATAAAACTACTTCATCAACTAATTCTTTTGTTCCTATTAAGTGTGCAAGAGTTCCACCTATTTGGCCTGCACCAATTAAAGATATTTTTGTCATTTATTTCCTTTATTTCATTGTTGGCATAACAAATTCCGCATTTGATCGGACACCTGAAGGCCATCTAGATGTTACTGTTTTAAGTTTAGTGTAAAATTTTATTCCTTCCATACCATGCATTCCGCTATCTCCGAATAATGATCTTTTCCAACCACCAAAACTATGAAATGCCATTGGAACTGGGATCGGCACGTTAATACCAACCATACCTACTTGAATTTTACTTGCAAAAGTTCTACCTGCATCACCGTCTCTTGTATAAATACTAACTCCATTTCCGTACTCATGGTCGTTAATTAATTTTGCAGCTTCTTCAAAAGTTTTTACTCGAACAACTGATAAGACTGGACCGAATATTTCTTCTTTGTATATTCTCATATCTTTATTTACATGATCAAATAAACATCCACCTATATAGAAACCATTTTCATAGCCTTGAAGTTTTAAACCTCTTCCATCAACCACTAGCTTTGCGCCTTCCTTGACACCTAAATCAACGTAACTTGTAACTTTTTCTAAGTGTTCTTTTGTAACTAAAGGTCCCATTTCTGATGCTTTATCCATTCCAGGACCAACTTTTAAAGCTTCAGCTTTTTTTGATAATCTTGATACAAGTTCATCACCGATATCTCCAACCGCAACTGCAACTGATTGAGCCATACATCTTTCTCCAGCTGAACCATAAGCGGCGCCCATTAAACCATTTACTGCACCATCTAAATCACAATCTGGCATAACAACTAAATGGTTTTTTGCTCCACCCAAAGCTTGAACTCTTTTTTCATTTTTAGCTGAATTTTCATAAATATATTTTGCAATAGGAGTAGATCCTACAAAACTAACAGCTTTAATATCTTTGTTTTCTAAAATTGCATCAACAGCTTCTTTATCTCCATTTATTACATTAAATACTCCTTCTGGAAGACCCGCCTCAGTAAGTAGTTCTGCTAATCTTATTGCGCAAGAAGGGTCTTTTTCTGATGGTTTAAGAATAAAAGTGTTTCCACAAGCTATTGCTATTGGAAACATCCACATTGGTACCATAGCAGGAAAATTAAAAGGTGTAATACCTGCAACAACTCCTAATGGTTGTCTTATTGACCAACTATCAACATTGGTTCCAACATTTTCTGAAAACTCACCTTTTAATAAATGTGGTATTCCACAAGCAAATTCTACCACCTCAAGTCCTCTTGTTAAAGAGCCTCTTGCATCTTCATAAACTTTTCCATGTTCTGAAACTATTAACTTCGTTAATTCATCAGAATTTTTTTCAATTAATTCTTTAAATTTAAATATTATTCTAGCTCTTTGTAGAGCAGGTTTTAAAGACCAAGTTTCAAATGCTTTTTTTGCTACCTCAACGGCACTGTCTAGATCAGATTTTGAGGCAAGTCTTACCTCTGACTCTTGTTCGCCAGTTGCTGGATTAAAAACTTTTCCTTTTTTATCTGAAGATCCCGGAATTATTTTACCGTTTACGAAGTGTTCTATTAATTTCATGAATACGGTGTTTTAGATCAAAAATATCGAATAGTCTATTTAAACATTAGCTGTTGCTAACATTTTTTTTATTTCAGCTATAGCTTTTGCTGGATTCAAGCCCTTAGGACATGCATTTGTACAATTTAATATTGTATGGCATCTATATAATTTTAATTCATCTGAAACTTTTTTTAATCTAGCTTTTCTCTCTTCATCTCTACTATCAATAATCCATCTATAAGCCTGTAGCAGAACTGCTGGACCTAAATATTTATCTCCATTCCACCAATAACTTGGGCAAGATGTAGAACAGCAAGCACACATAATGCATTCGTAAGCACCATCAAGTTTTGCTCTATCTTCTTTAGACTGATAAATTTCTGTTGTCTGTTTTGTTGAGTTATTTTTTAACCAAGGTTCAATGGATTGATATTGTTTATATAAGCCATCTAAATCACCAATCAAATCTCTTTTAACTTTTAAATGAGGTAGAGGATAAATATCAATGTCACCTTCTATCTCTGCATGAGGAGTTGTGCAAGCTAGTCCATTTTTTCCTCCCATGTTCATAGCACAAGAGCCACAAACACCATGAGCACAAGACCTTCTATAGGCCAATGTAGGATCAATTTCGTTTTTAATTTTATTTAAAATATCCAGCACCTTAGATGGACAATTATCCATATCAACTTCGTATGTATCAATCCTAGGATTTTCTTCTGTCGATGGATCCCATCTATAAATATTTACTTTTCTTAAATTTTTAGATCCAGTTTTGTCTTTAAAATATTTGCCTTTTTTAACCTCTGAATTTTTAGGTAAGCTTAGCTGAACCATTAATATACTCGCTCTTGTGGTGGAAAATATTGAACTTCATTTGTTAAAGTTGATTTGTGAACTGCTCTGTAACTAATCTTTGTATTTTTTCCATCACACCAAGCAAGAGTATGTTGCATAAACTTTTCATCATCTCTTTTTGGATAATCATCTCTCGCGTGAGCACCTCTGCTCTCTTTTCTATGATACGCAGATTCTACAGTAGTTACCGCTTGTCTTATTAAATTATCAAATTCTAATGTTTCAACTAAATCAGTATTAAATACTAAAGACCTATCTTTAACTGAGATTGAGTCCATACCATCATAGGTTTTTTTAATCTCATCAACACCTTCTTTAAGATTTTTTTCTGTTCTAAAAACTGCACATTTCGACTGCATAGTTTTTTGCATTGAAAGTCTAAGTTCTGCAGTACTATTATTTCCTTGTGCATTTCTAAGTTTATCAAATCTATCTAAACATTTTTGTGTTTCTGACTCAGGAATTTCTTCATGAGGTGTTCCTGGCTTAACTAATTCAGCTGCTCTTTTTGCTGCTGCTCTTCCAAATACTACTAAATCAATTAAAGAATTAGAACCAAGTCTATTTGCTCCGTGAACAGAGACACATGCCGCTTCTCCTATAGCCATTAAACCTGGAACAGTTTTTTCTGAGCCATTTACAGTTAATACTTCTGCTTTATAGTTTGTTGGAATACCACCCATATTATAATGAACTGTTGGCACAACAGGAATTGGTTCTTTAGTTACATCTACATTTGCAAATAATCTCGCTGCATCAGTAATTCCAGGAAGCCTGCTTTCAATAATATCTTTATCTAAGTGACTTAGGTTCAAATGAACATGATCTTGATCTTTTCCAACACCTCTTCCCTCATTAATCTCAATAGACATAGATCTGCTAACAACATCTCTTGATGCTAAATCTTTTGCATTTGGAGCATATCTTTCCATAAATCTTTCACCTTTAGAATTTGTAAGATAACCCCCTTCTCCTCGCGCACCTTCTGTTATTAATGTGCCGTGGCCATAAATTCCTGTTGGGTGAAATTGAACAAACTCCATATCCTGAAGCGGCAGTCCAGCTCTTAAAACCATTGCATTACCATCACCAGTACAAGTATGTGCTGATGTTGCTGAATAATAAACTTTTCCATAACCACCTGTAGCAATAATTACTGTGTGCGCTCTAAATCTGTGAATTGTGCCATCATTCAAATTCCAAGCAATTAGACCTTTGCATTCTCCATTCTTCATCAACAAATCTAATGCAAAATATTCTATAAAAAATTCTGTATTATGCTTTAACGCTTGTCCATATAATGTGTGTAAAATAGCGTGTCCTGTTCTATCAGCTGCTGCACAAGTTCTTTGAACTATTCCATTTCCATAATTTTTTGTCATTCCACCAAATGGTCTTTGATAAATTTTTCCTTCTTCAGTTCTGCTAAATGGAACTCCATATTTCTCTAACTCTAAAACTGCTTTAGGTGCTTCTTTACAAAGATATTCAATACTATCTTGATCACCTAACCAATCTGCACCTTTGACAGTGTCATACATGTGCCATCTCCAATCATCTTCTCCCATATTTCCTAGTGCTGCCGATATTCCACCTTGTGCAGCTGATGTATGACTTCTGGTAGGAAATACTTTTGAGATACAAGCTGTTTTTAAGCCAGCTTCGCTGAGCCCTACTGCCGCTCTTAAACCTGATCCACCTGCACCAAGTACAACAACATCGTACTCATGGTCTATAATATTATATGCTTTCATGTATTTAAGTTAAAAATTACAATTATTGTAATTACTGGAATTGTTATAGCAAAAAAATTTAGGACTTTGTTTGCGGCATTTTTGGTTTTTTTATCGTTAATATAGTCTTCAAAAACCTCACTTATAGTCAAAGCTGAAAAAAAATAAGCAATAACTAAAAATAATCCAATTAGGAATTTAGATGGTTGTGTTGTTAAAAAATTCACTATTTCAAAATAACTTTTATCATAGATATTCACTAAATTTATAATAAACCAAAGCATTAAAGGTAATAAGATTGCAGAACTAATTTTTAAGAATAACCATTTTTTTGTTACTGGAAGCATTATATTAATCCTCTGCCAATTAAATAAATTAAGATAGTTAAAACAATCGAGCCGAAAATAACTAACAAACCTGTAATTTTTGTTGTTTGTAATTCAAATCCATAACCTAAATCCATAATTAAATGTCTTACTTCACTTAACATTTGAAAACTAAATGACCAGGTTATTCCGATTAAAATAAACTTACCTAAAAAAGTTTCTAAAAAAACTTTAATAATTTGATAATCACTTTCTCCTAAAAGCATTAATGCAAACCAAATACAGATTAATGTGATCGCAAAAAAATTAATTATTCCTGTAATTCTATGTGAAATAGATACTAATGAAGAAATATGCCATTTATAAATCTGTATGTGTGGTGATAAAGGTCTGTCTTCCATATTTTATTTTGAGTTAATAATTGTTTCAGCAATTTCAACAGAATTAAGTGCAGCTCCTCTAAGTAGGTTATCTGATACAATCCACAAATTTAATGAATTTTTTTTAGTTTTGTCTTCTCTAATTCTAGATATATATGTCTCATCACTCCCAGCTGCCTCAAATGGTGTGCTATAACCTCCATTTTCTCTTTTATCAATAACCTCACAACCATCTGCTTTACTTAAAACCTCTCTCACTTTTTCTAAAGTATATGGTTTTTCAAATTCTATATTAACAGACTCTGAATGAGAAACTAAAACAGGAATTCTTACACATGTAGCTGTAAGCTCTATTGTATCATCTAATATTTTTTTTGTTTCATTTGTCATTTTTAATTCTTCTTTTGTATATCCATCATCAGCAAAAACATCGATATGTGGAATAACATTAAAAGCGATTTGTTTAGTAAAATTTTTTGACTCTATTTTTTTTCCATCTAAATATTGTTTAGTTTGATCTATTAATTCGTCCATTGGACTTTTGCCACCACCTGAAACAGATTGGTAAGTTGAAACTACAACTCTTTTAATTTTGAACAAATTATGTAGTGGTTTAAGTGCTATAACAAGTTGTGCTGTAGAACAATTTGGATTTGCAATAATATTTTTTTTCATATTTTTAATTTCAGCTGCATTCACTTGTGGGACGATCAATGGAACATCTGGATCCATTCTAAAAAAACTCGAATTATCAATTACAATTGTGTGCTTGGCAGCTTTTTCTGCATATTTTTCAGCAATTTTTCCTCCAGCTGCAAAAAAAGTTATATCTGCTTTTGAAAAATCATATGTCTCTATATTTTCAATAACATACTCTTTATCTCTAAAAGAGATTTTTTTTCCCGCACTTTTTTCTGAGGCAACTAAATATAGATCATCAAACTTGAAGTTTTTTTTATCAAATACTTCAAGAGTTTTTCTACCAACATTTCCTGTTGCACCTACTATAGCTATGTTCATTTTAAAGCTGTTATACTAAATAAAAGGTAAATCGCAAACTTTACCACTGCAAATATCACCATTTATGCTTGCTTTTACCTTCTGGTCTACATTCCAATGTGATTTTTTCATCATAGCAATACCAATCACTTTTTTAAAATGTGGTGAATAGCATGCTGACCGTAATTCTCCAACGATGTTGTTCTGATCATCAGTAAGATCTAAAGATCCTGTTAAACTTATTTTCTCTATATCAAATTTAACTCCCATTAATTTTTTATTTATTCCCTCAGATTTAATTGTCTTTAGTTTTTCTTTTCCTAAAAAGATAACATCACTATCTATGTTAATATATTTATCGAAACCACATTCATAAGGATTATCTCCATTATCCATATCATTACCATGAGATAACAGTCCACTTTCTATTCGTTCAATCAAATTAGGACATCCTGGTTTAACATTAAATTCTTTTCCAATTTCAAATAAATGATCATACAGTTTTAAGCCTGCTTCTGTATTTTGAACATACACTTCATAGCCTCCTTGTTTAGACCATCCAGATTGTGCGATAAGGTGTTTTGCACCTCCGAATTCAAAATAATCAAAACCAAAAAATTTTAATTTTGTAATCTGTTCTCCAAATACTTTTTCCATCAATTTAAATGATTTTGGACCTTGTACAGCCATGATATCAACTTTTGGCTCTATGATTTCAACATCAAATTTATTTCCAATTGCTAATCCTTTTGCAAATAATATTACGTCCGTATCTGCAATAGAAATCCACCATTTATTTTCATTAATTCTTAAAACAACTGGATCATTAATTAATCCAGCATTATCATCTATAATCGGACAATAATAACATCTTCCATCTTTAGACTTTGATAAATCTCTACAAGTCATTAGCTGAACTAGTTTTGAAGAATCTTTTCCTGAAATTTCTACCTGTCTTTCAGCTGCTACATCCCAGATCTGAACATGCTCTTTTAAATGATGGTAAGATTCTTCAATTGAACCAAAGGCAGCTGGAAGCAACATATGGTTATAAATTGTATAAGCTGTAACACCTTGTTCTTCAATTCGAGAAGTATATGGAGTACCTCTAAGTCTTCTTGATTTTGCAATTAAAAAGTTTTTCATTTTTTCAAAAATTCTAAAACTTTGTCTCTCATTTCAAATGCTTTTTCAATCATAATCATATGACCACAACCCTCGATTATGTGTGTAGATGAGTTGTTAATTAGACTAGAAAATTTTTTTCCTGCTTCTAGATTTACCATCTTATCTAAAGAACCAAAAATAAACATTGATGGGAGTTGTATTAATTTAGCAGCATCAGAACCATTTTTGTAATTATTGCATGCAACAAGGTCTACCGCCAGTATGTCTCTTATATCTCGAGGTGATTGTATTATTTTTTCTACTGGGTTACCTCCAATAAATCTTTTTGAACCCTCATAACCCCACTTCATCATTAATTTAACTGCATCGGAGTCCCCATTTTTTGCTAGATCAATTAAATCTGGATGTACTGGCATTTTATTTGAGCCTCCAATAAAGACTAATTTTTTTAATCTATCTTTATATTTGTGAGCATATTCAAGTATCTCCAAGCAACCTTGGGAATGACCAATTAAAGTTAAATTATTTAGATTTAGTTCGTTAAAAACCCGTTCTAACCAATCAGCTATTTTTTCAATACTATCTAAACAAGGGCCATCTGAATTACCATGCCCAGGTAAATCTATAGATAATACGTTAAAATTATTATTTGAAAAAAACTGTTCAGTTAGAGACCAAACAATATGCGAAAGACCACTTCCATGAAGAAATACTATTGTTTCTTTATTTTGATCAATACCCTGTCCTGCATCAGACGCATAGACATTTTTATTTTCCAATTGAAAATTCAAAAATTACCTAAACTTGTTTTCTTAATTCAAACTTTTGTATTTTTCCTGTCGAAGTTTTTGGCAACTCACAGAAGACAACTTTCTTGGGAACTTTAAATCCCGCTAAAGTTTCTTTACAAAAATCAATTAATTCTTTTTCTGATACCGGCTTATCTTTAACCATTTCAATAAATGCACAAGGAACTTCTCCCCATTTTTCGTCAGGTTTAGCAACAACTGCCGCAATAGAAACTGATGGATGTTTAGAAAGTGTATTTTCTATTTCAATTGAGGAAATATTTTCACCTCCAGAAATAATTATATCTTTTGATCTATCTTGTATTTTTACATACCCATCAGGATGCATTACAGCTAAATCACCACTATGAAACCATCCATCTTTCATAGCTTTATCGGTAGCATCTTTGTCTTTAAAGTAACCTTTCATTACGACATTCCCTCTAATCATAATTTCACCAATTGTTTTTCCATCTTTAGGAACTTCCTTCATTGTTTCTGGATCTAAAACAACTACACCTTCAGTATTTGGATATCTTACACCTTGCCTAGCCTTAATTTCATTTTGTTTTTCCTCATCGAAATTGTTCCATTCATCATTCCACGCACACTGAGTAACATGTCCATAAGTTTCCGTTAAACCGTATACATGCATAACTTCAAAACCTAATGCTCTCATTTTTTTGAAAATTATACTTGGTGGAGGCGCTCCAGCAGTCAAAACATAAACTTTTTGTTTTAATTTTTTTTTGTCACTTTCAGGAGCTCCTGTAATCATATTTAATACTATTGGGGCACCACCAAAATGAGTTACTTCATATTTATCGATTAATTCAAAAATTTTTTTTATGTCAATATTTCTTAAACAAATTGTCCTTCCATTTAACATTGGAACTGTCCATGGATAACACCAACCATTACAATGAAACATTGGAACCACTGTTAAAAAATTTAATCTATTTGGCATGTTCCAAGCTACCGAACTTCCTGTAGACATTAAATATGCACCTCTATGATGATAAACTACTCCTTTGGGATTTCCTGTAGTACCTGACGTATAGCTTAATGATATTGCTTGCCATTCATCCTCTGGCATTTGCCAATCGAAATTTTCATCACCTGTATTTAAAAAACTTTCATATTCTAAATCGCCAATTTTTTCTAATTTCGATTGATCAGCATTTTTATCATCTATATCAATTATTGTAATTTTCTTATTTAAAGTTTTTAATGCTTTCTTAACTTCTACATGCAATTGTCTATCAACTACTAGCACCTTTGCATCGCTGTGATCTAAAATATAAGAAATTGTATTTGCATCTAGTCTTATATTAATTGTATTCAATACTGCACCTACCATAGGTACTGAGTAATGTCCCTCGAAAATCTCAGGTGTATTGAAGGCCAAAAACGAAACTGTATCTCCTTTTTTAATTCCAATTTTTGACAGTGCGCTAGCAAATTTTACAGCTCTTTTGTACACTTCCTCCCAAGTATATTTCCTATCTTCATAAATTATAGCTTCATAATTTGGATAAATTTCCCTTGCTCTTTTAAGAAACGTTAGTGGGGTAAGTGGAACGTAGTTCGCTTTATTTTTATCTAAATTTGTCTCGTAATGATTCATTATTAATTAAACTTAAAATTCATTATGTTAGAACTTCCTGAAATAGCAGATTTGTAATGATACTCAGCTCTAGGCAATACCTTATCGAAATAAAATTTTGCGGTATTTATTTTATCGCTATAAAATTCTTTATTTTTATCAAAATCATTAAAACTTACATCTAAAATTTTGATCCAAGCATAAGCAATTGAAACGTATCCCAGACTTCTCAAATAATCATTTGCTGCAGCACTAACATCGTCTTTTTCGATTTTATGTTTATCCTTAATCCAATCGGTGAACTTAGATAAAATATCTAAATAATGATTTAATTCTTTTGAAAATGTTTTTACTTTTTCATTTTTACTATCACACTCAGATTTAATCATATCTAAAAACTTATTGATAATATCGCCATTTTTATTTGATAATTTTCTAAATACTAAATCTGCTGCCTGAACAGAATTTGTTCCTTCATAAATTGGAGTAATACGATTATCTCTATATAATTGCTCTATTCCTTGGTCTTTAGTATACCCATATCCACCATGTATTTGCATCGCGTCATTCGTAATTTCCATAGCTAAATCTGTAAATAATGATTTAACAACTGGTGTCATCAATGAAACATAATCCAAAGCTTCTTGTTTAATTTTTTCATCTGGATGATAAAGACTCACCTCAGTTTGTTGTGATAACCAAAAACATAAAGCTCTTTCACCTTCAATGATTGACTTCATATTAAGTAAAGATCTTCTAATATCTGCATGTTCAATAATAAAATCTGCTCCATTAGTAGATTTTGAATTATTTGTTTTGCCTTGTTTTCTCTCTTTTGCATAGGCAAGTGAGTTTTGATAAGCAATTTCAGAAATTCCTAAACCTTGAATACCTACCACTATTCTCTCAAGGTTCATCATAGTAAACATAGCGCTAAGACCTTTGTCTTTGTTACCAATCATATACCCAGTTGCTTCATCAAAATTTAAAACACATGTTGCTGAACCCTTAATTCCCATTTTGCTTTCAATAGATCCTGTTGAAATTCCATTTCTTTGACCAACACTACCATCTTTATTTACAATAAATTTTGGAACTAAAAATAAACTAATTCCTTTAGTGCCCGCAGGAGAGTCCGTTGATCTTGCTAAAACTAAATGAATAATATTTTCAGTTAAGTCATGATCACCAGAAGTTATAAAAATCTTTTGACCACTAATTTTATAGGTGTCATCAGATTGTTTGACAGCTTTGGTTTTTAACAAACCTAAGTCTGTACCACAGACTGGTTCTGTTAAACACATAGTGCCACTCCATTTACCTTCGACGATCTTTGGTAAATATTTATCTTTAATTTCATCTGAAGCATGATGATTTATACAATTATAGGCACCAATACTAAGTTCACTATATAATTTAAATGACAAACTGGCTGAGGAAAGCATTTCATCAAAGAACGCGCTTACTGTTTTTGGCATTCCTTGGCCTCCATATTTGGGGTCACAAGACAATGACGTCCAACCATCTTCAATGTATTTCTGATATGCTTCTTTGTAACCCGGTGGTGTTCTGACAACACCATTTTCTAAAATTGCTGGATTTTCATCACCTGCTTTAGCAAGAGGTAAAATTAAATTTTGATTTATTTTAGCTGCTTCTTCTAAAATATCTTTAACAAGATCAGCACTCACCTCATTATATTTTTCAAGTTCATTATAATTCTTATTATCTCTTAATTTTTCAAAGAGAAACATCATATCTTTTACTGGTGCGGTGTAACTTGGCATATTTAAAGCTTAGAATAATTCTAGTTTTATTGCAATTTTGAAATTATCGCATCACCCATTGCTGACGTGGAAGTCTCTTTCATGCCCTCTGACATTATATCTTTAGTTCTTAACCCATCATTTAAAACATCTTGAACTGCTTTTTCTAAAATATCTGCTTCTTTATCAAGATCTAAAGAATATCTTAGTGCCATAGCAAAGCTCAAAATAGAAGCGATTGGATTTGCTATCCCTTTACCAGCTATATCTGGAGCTGACCCGTGTATAGGCTCGTACATTGCTCTCATCTCACCATCTTTATTTTTTGCACCTAAAGATGCTGAAGGTAAAAGACCTAAAGATCCCGTTAACATTGAAGCTTGGTCTGACAACATATCTCCAAACAAATTATCTGTTACGATTACATCAAATTGTTTTGGGTTTCTTAAGAGCTGCATAGCACAATTGTCTGCTAACATATGACTTAATTCTACATCTTTGTATTCTTTTTCATGAAGTTCTTGGACTTCTTCTTTCCACAATTGTCCTGCTTCCATCACATTTGATTTTTCACACGAAGTAACCTTATTTGATCTTTTTCTAGCTAAATCAAAAGCGATCCTAGCTACTCTAGTAATTTCGCTAGTCGTATAAGTGTGTGTATTAATTCCTTTTCTCTCTCCATTTTCAATTGGCTTAATTCCTCTAGGTTCACCAAAATATATACCCCCTGTTAACTCTCTTACTATCATTATATCTAGTCCTGAAACTATTTCTGGCTTTAGAGTTGAAGCATCGACTAATTGTTTAAAACAAATTGCAGGCCTTAAGTTAGCAAAAAGCTTTAATTCTTTTCTGAGTTTTAATAATGCTCTTTCTGGTTTTTTGGAAAATTCTAGGTTATCCCATGTAGGACCACCAACTGCTCCAAGCATAATTACTTCACTTTCTAGTGCTTTGTAAAAAACCTCATCAGTAATTGGGGTACCATGTTTGTCATAAGAACAACCACCAACTAGCTCCTGATCAATTTCAAAATCTAAAGATTTTTTATCATTAAACCAGTTAATAATTTTTTTTACCTCTGTTATTACCTCCGGACCAATACCATCACCAGGAAGTAAAAGTATTTTTCTTTTTTTTACTTTAATCATTAAATACCCAAGGCTTTTCGTTTTTTAAATTTGTTTCAAACTTTTCTATTTTTTCTGATTTTTTTAGTGATAAAGCGATATCATCAAGCCCTTCTAACAAACATTTTTTCTTAAATGGATCGACTTCAAATTTTAGCTCATTATTTCCATAAACTATTTTTTCCTCTTGCAAATCAATAGAAATTTCTTCTTGTCTATTTGCGTATTCAGATAGTTCTTTGATTTTTTCTTCTTCAAGGATTATCGGCAAAATTCCATTTTTAAAACAATTACTAAAAAAAATATCTGCATAGCTTGAACTTATTACACAAGTAATTCCAAAATCTAATAAAGCCCATGGAGCATGTTCTCTTGATGAACCACACCCAAAGTTTTTTCCAGCAATTAAAATTTTAGATTTATTAAATGGATCTTTATTTAATACAAAATCATTTATTTCTTTGCCTTGATCATCATATCTCATTTCAAAAAATAAATTTTTTCCAAGACCGGTTCTTTTGATAGTTTTTAAAAACTGTTTTGGAATTATCATGTCTGTATCAATATTTACAATTGGTAAATAAACTGGGATACTTTTTAATTTATTAAATTTTTGCATTTAATTTTGATACTTTCTGACATCATCTAAATTACCTGAAATTGCAGCTGCTGCAGCCATTCCTGGACTAACTAGATGGGTTCTACCACCTCTACCTTGTCTTCCCTCAAAATTTCTATTTGATGTAGAGGCGCATCTTTCTTCTGGCTTTAATTTATCGGCATTCATCGCTAAACACATAGAGCAACCTGGTTCTCTCCATTCAAACCCTGAGCTAACAAAAATTTTATCTAGTCCTTCTTGCTCTGCTTGTTCTTTAACTAAGCCTGACCCTGGAACTACTATAGCATTAACATGCGATGATACTTTTTTATCTTTTAGGATTTTTGCTGCTTCTCTCAAATCTTCTATTCTGCCATTAGTACAACTACCAATAAATACTTTATCTATTTTTATATCTGTGGCTGCCATGTCAGGTTTTAGACCCATATACTTTAAAGCTCTTTCAATTGAATTTTTTTTATCTTCATCGGTCTCATTATTTGGATTTGGAACTTTTCCATCAATTGTTATTACATCTTGTGGTGACGTACCCCATGTAATCATGGGTAAAATTTCATTTGCATTAAGGCTAATTTCTTTATCAAAACTAGCATCAGCGTCTGTTTTTAAAGTTTCCCAATAGTTCAAAGCTTTA
>CACGHF010000006.1 GCA_902572775.1 uncultured Pelagibacteraceae bacterium | reverse complement strand
TCATTCAAATTTATTAATCCCGAGTCAATTATTGATTGAACACGTTTTTCCAATTCCGGACCAATAGTTTGTCTGGCAGCTTTTTTCAAAGATTTAATATCAGTTTCCAAAGCACCTTTTTTTAGATCTAGTTCTAATTTTAGTCCTTTTATCTTTCCAATAAATTGATCGTCAATTTTAACGTCATTGCTTTGCAAAATTTCAGTTTTAAATTCCATATCTTGTTTTAAACCTCTAGCGAGCATACTTGCTCTTTTGTCGATAAAAGTTTTAGTAAGTTCCTCATGCAATCTGTCTGAAAGTCTATCTTCTAAGTGTTTAGTTTTTTCTATCCAATAACTTTGATTTTCTACCCAATTATTTTTATTCGAAACATATGACCAAGTTCTGACATTTGCAATTCTATTTGATAAAGAATCTACATTTCCATCTAATTTATCAAGTTTCATAAGCTGTAATCTCATATAATCTTCAGAAATTAGTCCTTTTTTGCTAGTTAAAAATTTAAATACATTTCCAATAACCTCAAAATGATTTCCGTAAGTTTTTTTAACAAAATCAGGTATTTGGCAACATTCCCATAAAAGCATCAATGTTCTCTTATCAAATCCTTCATTTAAAATTCTTTCATCTTTTAAAAAGTATTTTAATGCTTTTTCATCTTCACATTCATTAATTTTTCTTAGCCATTCTGCGTGAGGTTTTTCTTCTAAGCTTTTGATTAAGCTACTTGGGTTGTTAAAATTAAGATTTGAATTTCTCCAAAACAAAGTTTTAATTTCTTCAAATTTATGATTTTCTAATAATTCTACCTCTTCAGGAGATATCTCTTTACAATCACCAGTAATACCAAAACTTCCATCATTAAGGTACCTGCCAGCTCTTCCTGCTATTTGACCTATTTCAGCAAGATTTAATCTCCTTAATTTTTTTCCATCAAATTTCTTTATATTTGAAAAATAAACAAAATCTAAATCCATATTAATTCCCATTCCAATTGCATCTGTTGCAACTAGGAAATCAACATCCCCAGATTGATATAGTTCAACTTGCGCATTTCTTGTTTTTGGACTTAGTGATCCCATTACGATAGCAGCACCGCCCTTTTGTCTTCTTATTAATTCAGCAATGGCATAAACCTCCTCTGCTGAAAATGCAATAATTGCTGTTTTTCTATCAATTCTTGATACTTTTTTATGACCAGCGTAGGTAAGTTTAGATAGTCTTTCTCTATTTATAAATTCAATATCTCCATCTAATTTTGAGATAATATTTTTAATGGTATTTGAACCCATTAGCATTGTAAGTTTTTCTCCTCTCATATTCAAAAGTCTGTCAGTAAAAATATGACCTCGTTCATGATCAGAGCACATTTGAATTTCGTCCACACCAACAAACTCTAGATGTTTGTCAATTGGCATAGACTCAACTGTACATAAAAAATATTTAGCGTTTGATGGAATTATTTTTTCTTCACCAGTTATGAGTGCAACTTTATCTAAACTTATTTTCTTGATTACCTTATCATATACTTCCCTCGCAAGTAATCTAAGTGGAAATCCAATCATCCCACTCTCAAAAGAAAGCATGGTTTCGATAGCAAGATGGGTTTTGCCTGTATTTGTAGGACCTAGAACAGCTGTAATTTTATTTTTAGTCATTTCAACTTTTTGTGCTTCTTTTTTTTTACCTACCAGATATTGTTGCTGCTAAAGAACAAAAATAGACTAAAACATGACCGAATCGGAAGGTAAAAAGTTCTCATTTTCTTTTTAATTTAAGTGAGATTATCATAAGATTGATAATTAATTAAAGTTTAATCTAACTATTTGAGAGGACAAAATGATAAAAAATTTATTAAAATCTCTTGCAGTTCTATTAGTTCTTACAAGTTCATTTGTTGGAAAAGCTATTTCAAATGAATTAACTTTTTTTACTATAGGAACTGGAGGAACTGCTTACACTTATTATCCAGTGGGTGGAATGATAGCTAATGCAATTTCAAAACCTCCTGGATCAAGGGAATGTGGAAAAGGAGGAAGTTGTGGAGTTGATGGTTTGATTGCATCAGCTGTTTCTTCTAGAGGTTCGGTTGATAATGTTAACGCTATTATTTCAGGTTTAAGAAATTCTGGATTTGCACAATCAGATGTTGCTTATTGGGCTTATACCGGAACAGGAACAATGGAAGGTAAGGAACCTGCAAAAGATTTAAGAACTATTGCAGCTTTATTTCAGGAACATATTCATTTAGTAGCTTTAAAAAAAAGTAACATTAATTCAGTCAAAGATTTAAAAGGAAAAAGAGTATCTTTAGATGAGCCAGGCTCCGGAACATATGTAGATGCTAAATTAATTCTAGAGTCTAATGGATTAAGCACTAATGATGTGAAAGCAGAAGCTCTAAAAGGAAAAGCAGCAACTGACGCTTTAAGAAATGGTAAAGTTGATGCTATTTTTGTTGTAGCTGGTTATCCAACAGGTGCTATTGTCGAGCTTGCATCTGCAGTTGATATTAAATTAGTACCAATTGATGGTTCTGGAGCAAAAGCTTTAACTTCAAAATATGGTTTCTTTTCTGAAAGTCCAATACCGTCAGGAACTTATGAAGGTGTTGACGCAGTTAATACTGTAGCTGTTGGTGCTCAATGGTTTACTTCAGCAAAAGAAGACACTGACTTAATTTATAAAATAACAAAAGCTTTGTGGAATAAGGAGTCCAGAAAGCTAATGGATGTAGGGCACGCTAAAGGAAAAACAATTACACCTGATACAGCGCTTTCAGGAGTAGGTGTACCATTACATCCTGGTGCAGAAAAGTTCTATAAAGAAGCGGGACTTATCAAATAATAATTAAAATATATTGCCCTAGATCCTTTTAGATCTAGGGCTTTTTTTATGTCGAAGTTTAATATTTCATCAAAAAAAGTCTCTGACTTACAAAAAAAATATGAGGTTAAAACTAATGAGAGGGAATTAAAATATTTTTTAAAATCTTTTGCTTTTTTAGTTTTAGCATTAATGTCTGTTTATCATTTCTATGCTTCTGGTTTTGGTACAATTAGAGAAATTTTGCATAGAGGAATACACATCTCTTTCGTTGTAGGTTTAGTTTTTATTTTTTATAGTTGGAAAAAAAATTGATTATAGTAAAAAAAATTTTAACACACCTTTTATTGATATAATTCTTTCAATTTTAGTAGTTATCTCAGCCTTATATTTGCCCTTACTACCTCCAGAGGTTTTAGCTCCGAGGGTTGGTAATCCTGAAAATATAGACATTATAATGGGATCTTTCTTGATAGTATTAACTTTAGAGGCTGCAAGAAGATCAATTGGTTTTACTCTACCTTTTATTTGTGTGCTCTTTATTTTGTTTGCTATTTTTGGACCTTATTTTCCTGGTGCTTTAAAACATGGAGGCGCTAGTTGGGTTGGTTTTGTAAATCATATTTATCTCACTAATCAAGGAATCTATGGAATTGCTGTCGGGGTTATGGCTCAATATGTTTTTTTATTTATATTATTTGGTGTGCTTGCAACAAGAATCGGATTGGGCCAGCTTTTTATTGATTTAGCAATGGTTATAGCGGGAAAATATTCTGGAGGTCCAGCAAAAGTTGCGATTTTTTCATCAGCCTTTTTAGGAACTATTTCTGGTTCATCTATCGCTAATACTGTTACGACCGGGTCTTTAACAATTCCAGCAATGAAAAAAGTTGGCTATCCACCATATTTTTCTGGAGCTGTAGAAGCAACAGCTTCTACAGGTGGTCAAATTACACCTCCAATACTCGGAGCTGCAGCATTTATAATGGTAGAATATTTAGAAGTTCCACTTAGAGATATTTTAGCAGCAGCACTTATTCCTGCTTTACTTCATTATTTTGGCATATTTATAATGGTTCACCTTGAAGCTAAAAAGCTAGGACTCAGAGGGTTAACAGATGAAGAAGTACCAAAATTTTTATCAATAGTTAAAGATAACTGGTTATCCTTAGCACCATTAATACTTTTAGTTTATTTGATTTTGATTGGTCGTACACCTGACTATGCTGCAGTAATTTCAATTATAGCATGCGTATTAATTGGTTTTGTAAAAAAAACAAATAGACTTACAATTAAGGATCTCGTTCACTGTTTATCACAAGGAGCAAAAAATACTTTAGCTGTTGGAGCTGCAGCTGCAGCAATCGGAATTATAGTTGGTGTTGTAACACTAACTGGTGTTGGATTTCGATTAGGATATGTTGTAATTCAAACAGCAGGTGACATAGGAAGTTTTTTTCTAAATTTTATTCCATTTGATTTGTTTACGATTGAAGATTTGACACTTTTCTTTTCATTACTATTAATTGCGTTTTCTTGTATTTTTATGGGTACTGGTGTTCCAACAACTGCAACTTATATAATTTTAGTTGCTGTCGCGGCACCAGCATTAACACAACTAAATATTGAACCGATTGTTTCTCATTTCTTTGTTTTTTATTATGGTGTTTTGGCAGATATAACTCCTCCAGTAGCTCTTGCAGCTTATGCTGCTGCAGGAATAGCAGGTTCTAATCCTTTTAAAACAGGAAACACAGCATTCAGGTTGGGTATCGCCAAGGCATTAGTTCCATTCGTTTTTGTTTATTCACCATCTTTATTATTGGTAGCCCAAGGTTTTGATATATATATATTTATTCAGACCTTAATCTCTGCGATGATAGGAATAGGATTAATAGGAATAAGTTTTTCTGGGTATTGTTTAAAAAGTGTACCAATTTATCAACGTTGGTATTTAGGAGTGAATTCTTTATTTTTCATTGCTCCAGGAATTCAGAGTTCTATTTTAGGATTATTTTTGATATCTCCAGTAATTTTTTTACAACTTAAAAAATAAATTTTTATCCTCCAGGTCCTAAATTAGAAGGCTTTATTTTAATAATTTTCCATACTCCTGATGCAGAGGTAATTATTTTATCATTACACTTAAGCTCACAAAATAAAAACACAAGAGTATTTGTTTTTTTTAAAATTTTTGTATGTCCAATAATTTCATCTCCAATTTTTGAAGCACCTATAAATTTTATATCTAAAGATATAGTTACACATGGTGCATTTCCTGCAGCTCTATGCGCGGCTGTTCCTGCTCCTGCATCTATTAAAGCAGATAAATAACCCCCATGAGTTATTCCAGCAGCATTTAAATGATTTTCATTAATTATAGATTTAAATTCATATTCATTTTCTGAAATAGCTCTGAATAAAACACCCCCATTGTGTTTCATAAATCCAGGTTTAATACTTATTTGCTCAAATTTACTGCTCATAATCTTTTATAATACAAAAGTTAAAATTAATAAAATTATTAAAATAATTATAAAAAAATAAATTACTGATTTTTGTAAAGATGCATTCAAAAGCCAATTAAACATTTTTGTTTCCTTTTTGGTGGACCGCCCAGAACTCGAATCTGGAATCTCCCGGTTCGTAGCCGAGCGCCTTATCCAATTTGGCCAGCGGTCCTTTTTAATAATATATCCCATATATCAAAGTTTTTGATGTAATTTAACTTATAAAATATTATGTTAATTACTTTATGAGCAAAAATTCTAGCGATGTTGTTATTACTTCAGCACTAAGAACTCCAATTGGTAGATACAAAGGGTCATTAAAAAATCTTAGCGCATCAAAATTAGGATCAATAGTAATTAAAGAGGTAATTTATCAATCAAAATTAGATTTAGAGGAGATTGATGAAGTAATTATGGGGCACGTTTTAACTTCCGGACTTGGTCAAAACCCTGCTAGGCAAGCTTCAATAGGTGCCGGAGTACCAGTTTCAAAACCTGCTCATATTGTTAATCAGGTTTGTGGATCTGGATTAAGATCTGTTGTCTCAGGATACCAAGCAATAAGTTTAGGAGAAAATAAAATAGTCATTGCAGGCGGTCAAGAAAATATGTCTAGAGCAACTCATGCAATTTATTATAGAGAAGATAAAAAATTTTCTGAAAACAAATTAGTAGATACAATGATAAAAGATGGTCTGATAGATTCATTTAATGATTATCATATGGGTGTCACAGCTGAGAATGTTGCTGAAAAATATAAAATTTCAAGAGATGAACAAGATAATTTTTCTTTAAATTCTCAGAAAAAAACAGAAAAAGCTTATAGTGAAAATAAATTTCAGGATGAGCTGATTAAATTAAAAATTGAAGATGGTGATAAAAAATTTATCTTTGAAAAAGATGAACATCCTAGAGAAAATTTAAGTATAGACGATCTAAGAAAATTAAAAACAGTATTTAAAGAAAATGGGACTGTAACACCTGGAAATTCCTCAGGCATAAACGATGGTGCTGCAGCCTTAGTTTTAATGTCTAGAGAACAAGCAGAAAAAAAAACATTAGAGCCGTTGGTTAAAATTGTATCTTGGGCAACTTGTGGGGTTGAGCCTTCATTAATGGGACTAGGACCTATACCTTCAATTCAAGAAGCTTTATCTAAAGCAAATTGGAAAATAGATGAAGTGGATCTATTTGAAATTAATGAGGCTTTTGCAGCACAAAGTATTGCGGTAATTAAAGAATTACAAATCCCTGAACAAAAAGTTAATGTTAATGGAGGAGCAATCGCTTTAGGTCATCCGATTGGAGCTTCTGGGTCAAGAATTTTGGTTACACTTGTCCATGAAATGATCAAGCAAGATAAAAAAAAAGGTTGTGCGGCACTCTGTATTGGTGGTGGTATGGGGATAGCTATGTGTATTGAGAGAAGCCAAAAAGCTTAAAATTCATTTATTTTTTTATTTTTTATAGAATAAAAATACAAGATTAACGAAAAAACCATATTAATGTGTTAAAATAAAATCCAATAATGTTTTTTTAGGTATATAAAACATTTTAAAAAATGAGCGAAAAATTACTTGTTCCTGACATTGGTGATTTTGAAAATGTTGAGGTTATAGAGATACTTGTAAAACCTGGTGATCAAATTAAAGAAAATGATCCATTAGTCACAATTGAAAGTGATAAATCAAGTGTTGAAATTCCTTCTACAGTGGCTGGGACAGTAGATAGTTTAGCAGTTAAAGTTGGTGATAAAGTTTCTAAAGGAGATTTGTTGCTTAATCTTAAATCGTTATCAAAAATATCATCAGAAAGCACTATTCCTAAAGATACAGAAAATATAATTAAACAAGCTGAAGAAGTAACAGCTGAAAAAAAAGAGGAAAAAAAAATTATATCTGAGTCTATAATTGAAAAAAAACAATCCACAATTCAAGTAGTTAATGGGACTGATATTGATCCACTTGAAACCCAAGATTGGTTAGAGTCTTTATCTGCAGTTATTTCGAAAGATGGAAATCAAAGAGCTCATTTTTTAATTAAAGAACTAATTAATAAAGCTTATCGTGAAGGTGCGAATATTCCTTATACTCAAAATACTCCATACATTAATACAATACCTCCAGAGGCTGAAGTAAAGTCTAGTGGTGACCAAAATATTGAAAGAAGAATTAGATCTTTAATTAGATGGAATGCAGCAGCAATGGTAGTTCGAGCAAATAAAAAATATCCTGAGCTTGGTGGACACATTGGCACATTTGCATCTGCTGCAACATTATATGATGTTGGTATGAACCATTTTTGGAGAGCAAAAAATAATAAATTTGGTGGAGATTTAATATACTTCCAAGGACATAGTGCACCAGGAATGTACGCAAGGGCATTCTTAGAGGGCAGATTAAATGAGAAACAATTAGATAGTTTTAGACAAGAGGTAAAGCCTGGAGGTTTATCTTCATATCCACACCCTTGGTTAATGCCAAAATTTTGGCAGTTCCCCACAGTATCTATGGGGTTAGGTCCTATGCTTGCTATATATCAAGCTAGATACATGAAATATTTAATCAATAGAGGTTTGATTAAAGATGAAGGAAGAAAAGTATGGGCTTTTTTAGGTGATGGAGAAATGGATGAGCCAGAGTCAATGGGAGCAATTGGGCTGGCTGCAAGAGAAAATTTAGATAATTTAATTTTTGTAGTCAATTGCAACCTTCAAAGATTGGATGGTCCAGTTAGAGGTAATGGAAAAATTATTCAAGAACTTGAAGGAAGTTTTAGAGGTGCTGGTTGGAATGTAATTAAAGTTATTTGGGGATCATATTGGGACTCATTGCTTGCTAATGATAAAACTGGTCACTTAGTTAAAATTATGAATGAAACCGTAGATGGTGAATATCAAGCAATGAAAGCAAGAGATGGTGCTTATGTAAGGGAAAAGTTTTTTGGAAAATCTCCTGAAACATTTGAATTAGTTTCAAGTATGTCTGATAAAGATATATGGCGGCTAAACAGAGGTGGACATGATCCTCATAAAGTTTTTGCCGCATATGATAAAGCAACTAAAAACCAAGGAAGTCCAACTGTAATTATCGCTAAAACTATTAAAGGTTATGGAATGGGAAAATCTGGTGAAAGTGTGAATACTACTCACCAAACTAAAAAATTAGATGTTGATGATCTGATGTATTACAGAGATCGATTTGATGTTCCTTTAACAGATGAACAGGTGAGAAATATTGAATATTTTAAGCCTGATGAAAAATCATCTGAAATAAAATATATTAAAGAAAGAAGAATTAAATTAGGTGGATTTTTACCTGAACGATCTACTTTTGCAAAACCAATAAAAGCGCCAACCAAAGATATTTTTGATTTTATGAAAGTATCGACTGGTGAAAAAGAAATGTCTACTACAATGGCACTTGTGAGAATGTTAACTAATTTATTAAGAGATAAAAATATATCTCCAAGATTAGTTCCAATTATTCCTGATGAAGCCAGAACGTTTGGCATGGAAGGTTTTTTCCAAAAAATTGGAATTTATGCACATGAGGGGCAAAAATATGAACCTGAGGATGCAGCTCAATTAAGTTCTTATAGAGAAGATAAAAGTGGTCAAGTTTTAGAAGAAGGTATCAATGAGGCAGGTGCTATGTCTTCATGGATTGCTGCTGCCACTGCATATACTAATCATGATATCGAAATGATCCCAATTTATATTTTTTATTCAATGTTTGGTTTCCAAAGGATAGGAGACTTAGCTTGGGCGGCCGGGGATAGTCAGGCTAGAGGATTTTTGGTGGGCGCAACAGCTGGAAGAACAACATTAGCTGGAGAAGGATTGCAACACCAGGATGGGCATAGTCACTTAATTGCGTCAACCATTCCAAATTGCGTAACCTATGATCCTACATTTCACTATGAATTAGCTGTAATTTTTCGAGAAGGTCTAAGAAGAATGCATGAGAAAAATGAGAATGTTTTTTATTATATTACAACAATGAATGAAAATTACATACACCCAGAAATGCCGAAAGATAAAAATTGTGAGGAAGGTATTTTAAAGGGTATGTATAAAATAAAAGAATTTAACAAATACAAAAAAACTAAAATCCAACTTTTAGGATCAGGAACAATCTTAAGGGAAATGATCTCTGCTGCAGAGATTTTGCAAAATGATTATCAAATTGACAGCGAGATATGGAGTGTAACAAGTTTTAATGAATTAAGAAAAGATGGAATGGAAGTAGAAAGATATAATCTTTTAAATCCTGATAAAGAACCTAAAAAATCTTTTGTTGAGCAATGTTTAGGCCAAACAGAAGGCCCAATTATGGCTGCATCTGATTATATGAGAATGAATTCAGATCAAATCAGATCTTATACTAATAAAAGTTTTTATTCATTAGGAGCAGATGGTTTTGGAAGAAGTGATACAAGAAAAAATTTAAGAAAATTTTTTGAGGTAGATAAAGAACATTTGGTTGCTTACGGTTTAAGTATTTTGGCAAAAGAACAACTTATAACTTCTAAATATGCAAAAGATGCAATGAAGAAGTATAATATTGACAGCAACAAACCAATGCCAACGAAATTATAAATGTCAGAAACTGAGATTAAAGTACCTAATATTGGAGATTTCAAAGATGTCGAGGTAATTGAGGTATTAGTTTCTGAAGGTCAATCAATTAAAAAAAATGATGCTCTAATAACAATTGAAAGTGATAAATCTAGCGTAGAAATACCATCAAATATAGATGGTAAAATTAAAAATTTAAAAATAAAAGTAGGAGACAAAGTTTCTGAGGGTGACTTAATTTTAACTATAGAAAGCACCTCTGAAGCTATAAAGGAAGAGGTCAAAGAAAAAAAAGAAATTGAAAAAGAGTCAAAAAATATTGAGGTAATAAAACCTGAAATCCAAGAAAAAATTTATTCTAAAAATAATATTTCAGATATTTCATCTGCAAGTCCAAAAGCTAGAAAATTTGCTAGAGAACTTGGTGTAGATATTAATCAAGTAGCAGGAAGTCAGAAAGATGGCAGAGTTGTTGAGGATGATATTAAAAAATTTGTTTCATCTAATTCAAAAAACAACGTTGTAGTAAAAGATAGTAAACCAGATAAAATAAAAAACGAATTTGAACATTCTGATTTTGGTGAAATAGAAATTAATGACATTCCAAGAGTAAAAAAATTATCATCAAAATATCTTACAAATTCTTGGACAACAATTCCTCATGTTACAAATCACGATGAAGCCGACATAACGGAGATGGAAAGTTTTAGAAGTTCATTAACAGATATGTATACTGGAGAAAAAATTAAAATTACACCTCTAGCCTTTATAATAAAGGCTTTAGTTGCATCTCTTAAGAAATTTCCTAGTTTTAATTCTTCTATCGATGAAATTGAGACTGGAAAAATGACTTTAAAAAAATATTACCATATTGGGATAGCAGTTGACACGCCAAATGGATTAATGGTTCCTAAAATAAGAAATGCAAATAACAAAAAAATTTCTCTAATAAGCAAAGAATTGAAAGAGGTAAGTGAACTTTGTAGAAATTTAAAAATTGATAAAAAAGAATTGTTTGGTGGCTCTATGACTATTACGAGTTTAGGAGGTATAGGAGGTTCATTTTTTACCCCTATAATTAATTATCCTGAAGTTGCTATATTAGGAGTAGGAAGATCAGAAAAAAAACAAATTTTTATGAATGGGAAGTTTCAAACCAGGACTATGCTGCCAATTTCTTTATCTTATGATCACAGAATTATTGATGGTGCAGAAGCAGCTAGGTTTAATAATGATCTAAAAGAAAACTTAGGTAAAAATTTTGCTTATAAACTAGCTGTCTAATTAAAAATGAGTAAATCCATATCATTATTTAGTGCCTTATTGTGCACTTTCATTTGGGGAACAACTTTTATTGCTCAAGACACAGGCATGGACAATATCGGTCCTTTTACATTTAATGCTGTGAGGTTTTTTGTTGGTTTTTTAGCCATAATTCCACTTATGATTTTATTTGAATTAAAAAATTTTAAATCAGAATTTAAATTAGATAAAAAAACTTTCATCATTTATTCATTATTAATTGGAATTTCTTTATTTTTAGGCTCTGCACTTCAACAAGTTGCTTTGCTTTATACAGATGTTGCAAATGCTGCTTTTTTTACAATTTTTTATGTGCCAATGGTACCGATTATCATTTTTTTGTTTGGTAAAAAATCAATGCATTGGAGTGTATGGCCTTCTGTAGTTTTATGTTTAATTGGAGGATATTTATTAACAAATTTTCATGATGCAACAGTAAGATTAGGAGATACTCTAGTTGTTCTGGGAGCTTTATTTTGGAGCACTCATATTATTTTTACTGGGATCATTATAACTAAATACAATCTTCCACTTACCTTAGGAGCTTTGCAGACTTTAATTGTGGCAATTTTTTCATTTATAATTGGAATTATTTATGAAGAATTTATTTTCAGCAATATTTTAATGGAAATTTATTCAATTTTATATGCGGGTATATTATCTGGGGGATTTGCATTTGTTCTACAAATTTATGCTCAGCGTAATATTACTCCAGCGCCTGCAGCTATAATTTTTTCTCTTGAAGGTGTATTTGCGACTATAGCTGCTTGGTTTATTTTAAATCAAATTCTAGATGTTAATAATTTACTTGGATGCTTTTTTATTCTATGTGGAGTTCTATTGTCTCAATTACTGCCTTTAATTAAAAAGAAATATACTTAATAAATTAAACTAAATAAAATTAAAGCAATTATTATTCTATAAATTACAAACGCATTCATTGAAAATTTATTTATATAAATTAAAAAGAATTTAACCGTTAGAAAAGAAAAAATAAAAGAAGATATAATCCCAATAACAACTAAGTAATTAAACTGGATTGACTGTTCCAACACGTCTTTTAAGCTTAAGACACTTGCTCCAGTCAATGCTGGGATTGAAAGTAAAAAAGATATCTTACTTGAGTCTACTCTATTAAATTTTAAAATTCTCGCAGCTGTTATAGTAATTCCTGCCCTACTCACTCCAGGCACAAGAGAGAAAATTTGGAAAATACCTATAAATATTATTGACTGAAAATTTAAATTTGAAGAAATTTTTTTATCAAATCGATTTTTGTCTGAGATGTATAAAATTATTGCAAATATAAAAGTAGTCCAAGCAATGACTTCTAAATTTCTTAACTGATAAATTAAATTTGTACTATAAAGTATGTATCCAACAATTATTAACGGAATAGATCCTAATACAATTAAATTTAAAATTCTTTTATTTTTTCTGATATCAAACAACTCATCTTTAAAAAAATAAATTATTGCTATTAGAGAACCTAGGTGGAGGCTGATATCAATAAGTAAAGAACTAGATTTAAATTCATATAAAGTAGAAACCAAAATTAAATGAGCAGAGGAACTAATAGGAAGAAATTCAGATATTCCTTGAATTGCAGAGAGAATTAAAACTTCTATAATATTTTGAAACATTATTTCTTCGTAACTTATAAAGTATTTATTTAAAACAATTCGATTTAAGCATAATAGCTATGCAATAATTAAAAACTTGTTTATTGGCGGTAATAATTTACAAATTAAGGTCAATATATATGACCTATTTTATGCTTTATATACATAAATCAGGGTATATTTTGCCAAAACTTAAATAATATTATGCCAGATAAAATGCTCAAATTTGTTAAAATAGGTCAACAAACTCCACCTAAAAGAGAAGTTGATACGAGAAAGAAAGATTTTAACGAAATTTATGACGAGTATATCAATGAAAAAGCCAAAGAACAGTCAAGTAGGTGTTCGCAATGTGGAGTACCTTTTTGCCAAGTTCATTGTCCTTTAAGTAATAACATTCCAGATTGGCTTAAACTGACAGCAGAGGGAAGATTAAAAGAGGCGTATGAATTATCCCAAAGCACAAACAATATGCCTGAAGTGTGTGGCCGAATTTGCCCCCAAGACAGATTATGCGAGGGAAATTGTGTAATAGAACAGTCTGGTCATGGAACAGTAACTATTGGATCAGTAGAAAAATATATTACAGATAATGCTTGGGCTAAGGGCTGGGTAAAACCAATCAAGGTAACGAATGAAAAAAATCAAAGTGTAGGAATTATAGGAGCAGGTCCTGCTGGTTTAGCTGCTGCAGAACAATTAAGAAAAAATGGGTATAAAATAACTGTCTACGATAGATATGATAGAGCAGGAGGATTATTAATTTATGGAATTCCAAATTTTAAATTAGAAAAAGAAGTTGTAGAGCGAAGAACAAAACTCTTAAAGGATGGAGGAATTGAATTTGTTCAAAATTTTGAAGTTGGTAAGGATGCAAGTCTAGACCAATTGAGAAAAAAACATGATGCAATTTTAATTGCTACAGGAGTTTATAAAGCAAGAGAAGTAAATTTACCTGGAAATGATCTTGATAATATTTTTCCTGCAATGGATTTTTTAACAGCGTCTAATAAAAAAGGTCTAGGAGATGATGTTGAGTTGTTTGATAAAGGAATTTTAAACGCAGAAGGTAAAGATGTTGTTGTAATCGGTGGAGGTGACACAGCAATGGATTGTGTGAGAACTTCTATAAGACAGAATGCAAAATCTGTTAAATGTTTGTATAGAAGAGATAAAGAAAATATGCCAGGATCTGCAAGAGAAGTTGCAAATGCAGAAGAAGAGGGTGTTGAATTTGTTTGGTTATCAAGTCCTAAAGAATTTAAAGGTACAAATAAAGTAGAAAAAATAATTGTAGATCAAATTAAACTAGGTGATCCAGACGAGACAGGAAGAAGAAAGCCACAAGTACAAGAAGGCTCAAGTTACGAAACAAAAGCAGATATGGTTATCAAAGCACTAGGTTTTGATCCTGAGGATTTACCGAATTTATTTGATAGTAGTGAATTACAAGTAACAAAGTGGGGAACTATTAAAACAGATTTTGATACTATGGAAACAAATATAAAAGGGGTGTTTGCAGCTGGTGATATAGTTAGAGGAGCTTCATTAGTTGTTTGGGCGATAAAAGATGGAAGAGATGCAGCAGCTTCAATTAAAACTTATTTAGAGAGTAAATCTAAAGTTGAAAAAAGAGTGGCTTAATGAAAAATTATAAAAAGAACCTTCACCTTTTAAAAGAAAATAATGTTTATTCAGAAGATATGGAGCATGATGCTTGTGGTGTTGGTATAATTGCATCAACTGAAGGTAAAAAATCTCGTAAAGTTGTAGAGTATGGTATTGAAGCGTTAAAAGCAGTTTGGCATAGAGGTGCTGTAGATGCCGATGGGAAAACTGGTGACGGAGCTGGAATTCATGTTGAAATACCAAAAGATTTCTTCATCGAAAAGATAGAAGTGACAGGACACACACATGACAATTCTGAAATATGTGTGGGTATGATATTTCTGCCTCGGAACGATTATGCAGCGCAAGAAAGTTGCAAAACTATTGTAGAAAGTGAATTAACAAAAAATGATTTTAGTATTTACGGTTGGAGACAAGTTCCAGTTAATCCAAAAGTTTTAGGAGAAAAGGCATTCCAAACAATGCCTGAAATTATCCAAGTATTGTTTAAACCTTATAATCCAGAATTAACAAATAAAGATTTAGAAAGAAAAATTTATGAAACTAGAAGAAAGATAGAAAATGAAGCTTTTAAAAAATCTTTAAACAATTTTTATATTTGTTCATTGAGTTCTAAATCTATCATTTACAAGGGGATGTTTTTAGCTGAAGCTATCTCAGATTTCTACCTTGATTTAAAAGATGAGAGGTTTGTTTCAAGGTTTGCTATTTTTCATCAAAGATTTTCAACAAATACAGCGCCTAGCTGGAATTTAGCTCAACCCTTTAGAGCTATAGCGCATAATGGGGAAATTAATACTTATAGAGGAAATAAAAATTGGATGAAAGTTCATGAACAAGAGATGAACAGTCCCCTTTTTGACGATGTTGAGAACTTAAAACCTGTTATACAACAGGGAGCATCAGACTCTGCTGCATTAGACAATGTTTTTGAATTATTAAATATATCTGGTCAGCCTGCGCCTTTGGCTAAGCTTATGTTAGTTCCAGACGCATGGTCTAAAAAAAATAAAACTCTACCAAAAGATCACCAACAATTATTTAATTTTTTGAACAGTACAATGGAGCCATGGGATGGACCAGCTGCTATTGCTGGAACTGATAATGAGTGGGTTATAGCTGCAAATGATAGAAATGGATTAAGACCTTTAAGATACGCAATTACAAAAGACAAATTATTATTTGCAGGTTCTGAAACAGGAATGATTGAATTAAATGAAAAAAGAATTTTGTCAAAGGGAAGATTGGGTCCAGGGGAAATAATTGGAGTTAGAATAGAAAAAGGTAAAGTATTTACAAACAAGCAAATAAAAGATTATTTAGCCAAAGAGTATAAACACTTTAATTCACAAATTATCGACTTAGATGATAAGTTAACTATTTCAGATGAAAAAAATTCTTTTTCGGGAGATGATTTAAGAAGAAGGCAATATACTTTTGGAATAAGTCTAGAAGATCTTGAGCTCATACTGCATCCTATGGCAGAAGATGCTAAAGAAGCAACTGGATCTATGGGGGACGATACACCATTGGCTGTTTTGTCAGATAGGTATAGACCGTTGTATCATTTTTTTAGACAAAATTTTAGTCAAGTCACAAACCCACCAATAGACTCTTTAAGAGAAAACAAGGTTATGAGTTTGAAAACAAGATTTGGAAATCTTGGAAATATTTTAAATTTTGATAATTTAACAAAGCAAAATATTTATGTTTTAAATAGTCCAATATTATCAAATTCTCAGTTTGAAAAATTTATAAATTTTTTTGGTAATAATTCATCTATAATTGATTGTACTTTTTCTGAGGAAGAAACTTTATCTGATTCAATTAAAAAAATTCAAAAAGAAGCTGAAATTGCAGTAAGACAGGGAGTTACTCAATTGATTTTAAGTGACAAAGAGCTTTCTAGTTTGAAACTTCCAATACCAATGCTTTTAGCAGTTGGATCAATTAATTCATTCCTTATTGAAAAAAAACTAAGAGGATATGTATCAATAAATGTTCAATCTGGAGAGGCTTTAGATACACACTCTTTTGCAACCTTAATAGGAGTTGGAGCAACTACTGTAAATCCATACTTAGCATTTGATAGTTTATTTCAGCGTCATGAAAAGAAATTATTTGGTCAATTTAGCTTTGATGAATGTGTAGAGAGATACATAAAATCAGTAAACGCAGGTTTATTAAAGATCATGTCAAAGATGGGTATTTCAGTTTTAAGTTCTTATAGAGGTGGATGTAACTTTGAAACCGTAGGTTTAAGTAGAACAATTGTTGCAGATTATTTTCCAGGAGTTGTCTCTAAAATTTCAGGTATTGGACTTACGGGTATAGAGAAAAAAATTAGAGAAATTCATAAAGAGGCATTTGAAAGTTCTGAAACCATATTGCCGATAGGCGGTATATATAGATATCGTAAAAATGGTGAAACTCATCAATATCAAGGAAAATTAATTCATTTACTTCAAAGTGCAGTAGGATCTAATTCTTATGATGCCTATAAAAGATATGCGGATGGAATATACAACTTACCACCTATTAATCTTAGAGACTTAATTGATTTCAGAGAAAAAAAATTAAGTGGGCCAATAGATATTTCTGAGGTTGAGCCAATAGAAAATATTTTAAAAAGATTTGGAAGTGGGAGCATGTCTCATGGAGCTTTATCAAAAGAGGCGCATGAAACTTTGGCAACTGGTATGAATAGGATTAAAGGTGCTTCATGTAGTGGAGAGGGTGGTGAAGATGCAAGTAGATTTAAAGTTTTAGATAATGGTGACAGTGCAAACTCAAGAGTAAAACAAATAGCTTCTGCAAGATTCGGAGTTACAGTTAATTATCTTAATAATTGTAATGAGATAGAAATTAAAATTGCGCAAGGCGCTAAGCCTGGTGAGGGAGGTCAGCTACCAGGATTTAAAGTTACAGAGGAGATTGCTAAACTTAGACATTCAACTCCTGGAGTTACTTTAATATCACCACCACCACATCATGATATTTATTCAATCGAAGATCTTGCACAACTAATTTATGATTTAAAACAGATAAATCCTAAAGCAAGAATTGGAGTTAAGCTTGTTGCTTCCTCTGGAGTAGGAACAATTGCAGCTGGTGTAGCTAAAGCAAAAGCAGATATAATATTAATTTCTGGACATAATGGCGGAACAGGAGCAACACCACAGACTAGTGTTAAGTATGTTGGAATACCATGGGAAATGGGTTTGACGGAAGCAAACCAGGTATTAACTTTAAATAATCTTAGACATAAAGTTACATTAAGAACAGACGGTGGAATTAAAACTGGAAGAGATGTGGTTATAGCTGCAATGATGGGTGCTGAAGAATATGGTGTTGCTACTACAGCTTTAGTTGCAATGGGTTGTATAATGGTAAGGCAGTGTCATTCAAATACATGTCCTGTAGGCGTTTGCACTCAAGATGAAAAGCTCAGAGAAAAATTTACTGGGACTCCAGAAAAAGTAGTTAATTTGTTTACATTTATAGCCAGTGAAGTAAGAGAAATATTAGCAAATTTAGGTTTTAAATCATTAAATGAAGTGATTGGTAGGACAGACTTGTTAAAACAGGTTAGTAAAGGTTCTCCAAATTTAGACGATTTAGATTTAAATCCTTTATTTGTTCAAGCTGATACTGGAAATAATCCAAGGTATTGTGAGGATCAAGAAATAAATAGTGTACCAGATACTCTTGACCATCAAATTTGGCCAGAAATTGAACAAGCTTTGGATAATTCTGAAAAAATTGAGAAAGAATATCAAATAAAAAATACTCACAGGGCAGTAGGCACTAGAATTTCTCATCATTTGTATAAAAAATATGGTTATGAAAAACTTGATGAAAACTTTTTAGTTTTAAATTTTAAAGGATCAGCAGGTCAATCATTTGGTGCATTTTCTTCTAAAGGTTTAAAACTTGTATTAAAGGGAGATGCAAATGATTATGTTGGTAAAGGTTTGTCAGGAGCTACTATTTCAATAAAATTACCTGAAGAGAGCAATTTAGTTTCAAATGAGAATACAATTTTAGGAAATACTGTTCTTTACGGAGCTACTTCAGGAAAACTTTTTGCTGCTGGCCAAGCCGGTGAAAGATTTTCAGTTAGAAATTCTGGTGCAGTTACAGTAATTGAAGGATGCGATTCTAATGGATGTGAATATATGACTGGTGGAACTGTAGTAATTTTAGGAGATGTTGGTGATAATTTTGCAGCTGGTATGACAGGTGGAATGGCCTTTATATATGATAAATCTCAACAATTTGAAAAGAAAGTAAATCCAGAATCAGTAGTTTGGCAAAACGTAGAGACAAATTATTGGAAAGAATATTTAAAAAATTTAGTCAGTGAGCACTTCAAAGAAACTGAGTCTCAATTATCGAAAAAAATAATTGAAAACTTTGATGATGAAGTAAATAATTTTGTTCAGGTGTGTCCTAAAGAAATGTTGGATAAATTAAAAAATCCAATTACTTTAAAAAAAGATATAAAAAAAGTTAGCTAAATTAATAATTTAAGCTCTTTTAAAATTATATTTAACCATTTTTTATTTGATAAACTGTGATCACCTTTTTTTACAATATTTAATTTTTTCTTAGCTTTTGGAAATAATCTTAAAACTTTTCTTGAATATGAGACAGGAACTACCTCATCTTTTTCACCATGAACCATTGTTACTTTAATATTTGAATTAATTTTTTTATTTAACACTTTGTTTTTTCTTCCATCTTTTATTAATTGTAGAGTAATTGGATATTCATAATTGCCATGTTTTAATTGATAAATACCCTTACTTATTGTTTCCTCTTTCATTTTTTTAGTAAATTTTTTCCACATTAAATTTTCTAAAAATTCAGGAGCAGCCCCTATTCCTAAAAATCCTTTAATCTGTTTTTTGAAAATTTTGAATTGATTGAGCGAAATCCATGCGCCCATACTTGAACCAATTAGCACAAATTCTTTTTTTTTAACATATTTTCTAATTAAAATTGACGTATCTTTACTCCATTTTGAAATATTTCCATTTACAAATTTTCCAGAAGATTTTCCATGACCAGAGTATTCTAGTGCTAAAAAACTTACTTTATTTTTTTTAGCAAATTTCAAAAAAGCGTTTGGTTTTTTTCCTTCAAGATCTGACATAAAGCCATGCAAAAAAACTATAAAAGAACTATTTTTAAAAATTTTGGAAATATATCTAATTTTCTTTGTATTTGATATTTGGTGAAATCTGAAATTTGCCATAATCATTTATAAGTTTTGTCTATTAATATATAATCATATCAAATGTCATCTGATTTAAAAGTTTTACAAGTAATTCCAAAATTAGGTTATGGAGGAGCAGAAACAGGTTGTTATGATATTGCACATTATTTACCAGAAAATAATTGTAAATCATTTATTGTAACAAGCGGTGGTGAATTACTTAAATTTGTAGATAGAAAAAAAGTTAAAATATTTAGACTTCCAGTGCAAAGCAAAAATCCTCTACTAATTTTAATTAATGCTTTTATCTTAATTGGAATAATTTTAGTTTATAATATTTCTCTTGTTCACGCGAGAAGTAGAGCACCTGCTTGGTCATGTTTGTTAGCAACAAAAATCACAGGACGAAAATTTGTAACTACATTTCATGGAACATACAATTTTAAGAGTAATATAAAAAAAATTTATAATTCAGTAATGACTAGAGCAGATTTAATAATTGCAGGATCTAATTTTATTTTTTCTCATATTAAAAAAAATTATTCAAAATATTTAAATGAGAAAAAAAAATTAATGGTTATTTTTAGAGGAATAAACGTCGACTATTTTGACCCAACAACTAAAATTGAAATTGACGAAAAAAAATTATTAAAAAAATGGGACATTGAAAAAGATAAAAAAATTATACTTTTACCTGGTAGATTAACTTCCTGGAAAGGACAGGAAGTTTTTATAGAGGCTATCAATTTAGTGAATATAGAACTCGGTTATGAAGCTTTTTATGCTGTCATTCTAGGCAGTGATCAAGGTAGAGATTTATATAAGAAAAAATTAATAAGACTTTCGGAGCAATACAGATTGTCTAAACAAATAAGATTCATAGATCATTGTAAGGATATGGCATTAGCTTATAAAGTTTCTGATATTATTGTTTCAGCCTCAACCGAACCAGAGGCTTTTGGTAGAGTTGCTGTTGAAGCACAATCGATGGAAAAACCAATTATAGCAAGCAACATTGGAGGTTCTAATGAAACAATAATTGATGAAAAAACTGGTTTTTTATATGAAGCAGGAAATGCTAAATCATTAAGTAATAAAATATTAAGAACTCTTAACATGGATGAAACTCTATTAAAATCAATTGGTAATGAGGGAAGAAAAAACATAGTTCAAAAATTTAATGTTGAAAAAATGTGCTTTTCTACTTATTCAGAGTATAAGAGATTATTAAATTAAATGCCGATAATAACATTACCCGACGGAAACAATATTGATTTTCCTAATAAAGTTACTGGACTAGAAGTAGCTGAAAAAATTAGCAAATCGTTAGCTAAACAAGCCATGGTCATAAGTGTTGATGGTGAACTTAAAGATCTTGATTATCTAATTGAAAATGATTGTTCTGTAAAAATTTTTACCTCAAAAAATCCTGAGGGCTTGGAAACTATAAGGCATGACACAGCCCATATTTTAGCTATGGCTGTTCAAGAATTGTTTCCTGGCACACAAGTTACAATTGGACCAGTGATAGAAAATGGATTTTATTACGACTTTGCTAGAAAAGAGCCATTTACAGAGGATGATCTAGTAAAAATTGAAAATAAAATGAAAGAGATTGTTGATAGGAATGAAATAACAAAAAGAGAAGTTTGGGATAGAAACAAAGCAATTAGTCATTTTAAAAAAAAAGGAGAAATTTATAAAGCTGAGTTGATTGAGGCAATACCTGAAAACGAAGATGTATCAATTTATTTTCATGGAAAATGGCATGATTTATGTAGGGGTCCACACCTTTCCTCTACAGGTAAAATAGGAAAATATTTTAAACTTACAAAAGTGTCAGGAGCATATTGGAGAGGAGACTCTAATAATGAAATGTTGCAACGAATTTATGGTACGAGTTGGGCAACTCAAAAAGATCTAGATGAATATTTGAAAAGAATAGAAGAAGCGGAAAAAAGAGATCATAGAAAATTAGGTAGGGAAATGGATTTATTTCATTTTAGAGAAGAAAGCCCTGGCTCAGTATTTTGGCATGAAAGAGGATGGGGTTTATTTCAAAAGCTCATTAACTATATGAGAAGCAGACAAGATGCTGCTGGTTATAAAGAGGTTAATACTCCAGAGGTATTAGATAGACAACTATGGGAGAAATCTGGGCATTGGGAAAAATATGGAGAAAATATGTATACCTCTGAAACACCAGATGAGAAAGTTTTTGCAATTAAACCGATGAATTGTCCTGGTCATATCCAGGTATTTAATCAAGGCCTAAAAAGTTATAGAGATCTTCCTTTACGTTTTGCTGAATTTGGAAAAGTTCATCGTTATGAGCCATCAGGCGCTTTGCATGGTTTATTAAGAGTAAGAGCCTTTACTCAAGATGATGCCCATATTTTTTGTACAGAAGATCAAATTACTAGTGAATGTTTAATTGTTACAAATTTAATACTAGATATTTATAAAGACCTTGGTTTCGAAAATGTAATTCTAAAATATGCAGACAGACCAGAAGTAAGAGTTGGTGATGATGCAGTATGGGATAAAGCAGAAGCCTCTTTACTTGAAGCTGTTAAAGCTTCTAAATTAGAATATACCATTAATAAAGGTGAGGGAGCATTTTATGGACCTAAAATTGAATTTGTTTTACGAGATGCTATTGGCAGAGATTGGCAATGTGGAACTTTACAGGTAGATTTAAATTTACCTGGAAGATTAGATGCTTCTTACGTTGACAAAGATGGAGCTAAAAAAGTTCCTGTTATGTTACACAGAGCATTATTTGGTTCTCTAGAGAGATTTATTGGAATTTTAATTGAAAACTATGCAGGCAAGTTTCCATTTTGGATATCTCCATTGCAGACTATGGTAATACCTATTTCAGAAGAATTTAATGACTATGCGGTCGAGGTATCAAATAAAATTAAAAATTCAGGTATAAGTTCTGCAGTAGATTTAAAAAATCATAATTTAAATTATAAAATTAGAGATCATTCTTTAGCAAAAATACCGCTTTTATTAATTTGTGGTAAAAAAGAAGTTGACTCCAATTCAGTAACGATTAGAAGATTAGACTCTAATAAACAAGAAAATATGGGTATAGATCAATTCTTAAAAAAATTCTCTGCTTTAAACAAAGCATCATCAAACTAAGTGGTAGACTTCAAACAAAATTATTTTCAAAGAAGAACCAAGGACAGAGGTCCAAGATCTAATAATAGAATTCCTTCTCCTGATGTACAAGTTATAGCAAGTGATGGAGAAAATCTTGGAGTGATAAATACCAATGAAGCTATTTCCATGGCAAAAAATCAAGGTTTAGATTTAATTGAAATAGCACCTAATGCAAATCCTCCTGTATGTAAAATAATGGATATGGGTAAATATAAGTATGATGCTCAGAAAAAAGCTAATCTTGCAAAGAAAAAACAAAAAATTGTTTCTTTAAAAGAAATTAAAATGAGACCTGTTACTGAAACTCATGATTATGAGTTTAAAGTTAAAAATGCTAAAAAATTTATAGCTAAAGGAGATAAGGTCAAATTTACTATAAGATTTAAAGGTAGAGAGCTTCAGCATTCCCATCTAGGAAATGAACTAATGGGTAAAATTAAAGAAGATATGAAGGATATCGGCAAGGTAGAATTGCATCCTAAGTTTGATGGGAAGCAAATGATCATGGTAATTCAGCCTTTATAAGCCTTAATAGAGGTTGTAAAATTATATCTTTCTTTGTATAAGTCCGCAGAATTATGCCAAAACTAAAAACAAAAAGCTCAGCAAAAAAAAGATTTAAAATATCCGCTAATGGTAAAGTTATTTCTGCTCAGGCAGGTAAAAGACATGGCATGATTAAAAGAACGAATTCACAAATAAGAAAACTAAGAGGCACTACAACATTGTCTAAACAAGATGGAAAAATTGTTAAGTCATACATGCCTTACAGTTTAAGAGGTTAATAATGGCAAGAGTTAAAAGAGGTGTAACTAGCAAAGCTAAACATAAAAAAGTTTTAAAAGCTGTAAAAGGTCAATGGGGCAGAAGAAAAAATACTATTAGAGTTGCTAAGCAAGCTATGGAAAAATCCATGCAATACGCTTACAGAGACAGAAGAAATAAAAAAAGAGATTTTAAATCATTGTGGATACAGAGAATCAATGCTGGAGTTAGAGCCGAGGGCTTAACTTATTCAAAATTTATCAATGGATTAAATAAATGTGGTATTGCAATAGATAGAAAAATTCTTGCTGAAATTGCTTACGATAGCCCAGAAGCATTCAAAACAATTGTACAAAAAGCTCAATCAGCTTTAAATTAATCTTCGCTATTGTTTTTATTTCTTAAGGAAATAATCTACTAATATGTCAGAGATAAAAAATATTAGAGATCAGTTTATATCAAAGCTTGATAATGATTTAAGCATTGATCAAATAAATGAAATCAAAACTGAACTCTTTGGTAAAAATGGTTTAATTTCATCAAAATTTAAAACAATAGGATCAATACCAGAGACCGATAGAAAAAAATTTGCATCAGATTTAAATCAAGTAAAAGACCAACTTCAGAATTTGATAACTTCTAAAATTAGCGAGATAGAAGGAAAAAAAATAAACAAAAAATTAGAAAAGGAAAAAGTTGATATAACTTTACCTGAAAGACCATTCGTTAGAGGAAAAGTTCATCCAGTATCACAAACTATTGATGAAATTTCATCTATTTTCTCTGAAATAGGATTTAGTGTTGAGGAAGGCCCTGATGTTGAAAATGAATACAACAATTTTACTGCTCTAAACACACCAGACAATCATCCAGCGAGAGATATGCATGATACATTTTACTTAGATGAAAACAAAGAGGTTTTGTTACGAACTCATACTTCACCAGTTCAAATCAGAACTATGCTAAAAGACAAACCTCCATTCAAGATTATTGCTCCTGGAAGAACTTATAGATCTGATAGTGATCAAACACACGCACCAATGTTTCATCAAGTAGAAGGTTTGCATATTGATACAAATATTAATATGGGGCATTTGAAAGGATGCTTGAATTATTTTATTAAAGAATTTTTTGAAGTCGAAAAAATTAAAATGAGATTTAGACCTAGTCATTTTCCATTCACAGAGCCATCTGCTGAAGTAGACATTGGTTATGAAATAAAAGATGGAAAAATAATTATTGGAGAAGGAGATAAGTGGCTTGAAATTTTAGGTTGCGGTATGGTGCATCCTAATGTCTTAAGAAATGTAAAAGTAAATCCTTCAAAATATCAAGGATATGCCTTTGGAATAGGTATAGACCGATTAGCAATGCTTAAATATGGCATTAATGATTTAAGAGCTTTTTTTGATTGTGATTACAGGTGGCTAAATCATTTCGGTTTTGATCCACTTGATGTTCCTTCAAATTACAGAGGTTTAAGCAGATGAAGATTACATATGATTGGTTAAAAGATCATTTAAAAGTAAGTGCTAAAGAAGATAAACTTCTTGAGAAACTAACAGACATAGGTCTTGAGGTTGAGAGTATAGAAAATTTATCTGAAGGATTAGACTTATTTAGAGTAGCAAAAATCATTAAAACAGAAAAACACCCAAACGCAGATAGGCTTAAAGTTTGCGATGTTGATGTTGGTAATAAAGAAATCAAAAAAGTTGTTTGTGGCGCTCCAAATGCTAGAGAGGGTCTTCTTACTGTTTATGCTCCACCAGGTGCAATAATCCCGAAAAACAGAACTAAACTTGTGGTTGCTAAAATAAGAGATGTTACATCTCATGGAATGCTTTGTTCTGAGTCTGAATTGAATTTATCAGATGAAAGTGATGGAATTACTGAATTATCATCTTCGAAATATGCAAAAAATATTGGAAAAAGTTATTTTTCTAAAGCAAGTTCTAATCTTATCGATTTATCAATTACACCAAATAGACCAGACTGTCTTGGTGTTCGAGGGATAGCGAGAGATTTATCAGCCGCGGGTTTTGGAAACTTAAAACCAGAAAAAGATAAAAAAATAAAATCTAATAAAAAACAGAACTTAAAAGTAAAAATAACAAAAGAAAAAAATCAAGGCTGTTTATCTTTTGGTAGTTGCTTAATAACTAACGTCAAAAATACAGAAAGTCCTCAATGGTTGAAAGATAAATTAATTTCTATAGGCCAAAAACCAATATCTGCAATTGTAGATATTACAAATTATGTCATGATTGATATTAATCGTCCTTTGCACGCATATGATGCTGATAAAATTGATAAGGGAATAATTGTTAGAAATTCAAAATCAGGAGAAGAATTTACTGCTCTAGATAATAAAAATTATAAACTAGATGATGGAATGTGTGTAATAAGTGATAACAAAGGTGTTTTAGGTCTAGGAGGAATTATCGGAGGAACAAGATCTGGTACAGAGTTAGATACAAAAAATGTTCTATTAGAATCTGCTTATTTTGACCCAAGATCAATTAGAAAAACTGCTAAAAAATTGAATATCGATACAGATGCTAAATTTAGATTTGAAAGAGGAATTGATCAGTTATCTATTGAAGATGGATTAAATAAAGCAGCTTTTTTAATTAAGGAAATTTGTGGTGGAGAAATTAGTAAAATTGATATTCAAAAAATTGAGTCTTATAAAAATAAAATATTAAAATTTGAACCAAAAATGTTCGAAAAAGTTACTGGTTTTAAAATTTCAACTAAAGAAATGATAATCATTTTAGAAAAACTTGGTTTTAAATTAAAAAAAGAAAAAAACTTCTTTAAATTATCAGTTCCATCTTGGAGACCAGATATTGTTCAAGAAATTGATATAGTTGAGGAACTTGTAAGAATTAGTGGCTATGAAAAAATAAAAATAGAAAATCCTATTAAAGAAAGATCAAAAAACACTTTAAATCCAACTCAAAAGTTATTTCATTTTCTTCAAAGGGCAGTAGCATCTAAAGGGTATTTGGAGGCAATTACTTGGTCTTTTACAGATGCTAAATATAATGATCACTTTAAAGAAGTTGGTAAAGAAATAAAAATTGTAAATCCAATTAGCTCTGAATTGGGAGTATTAAGAAATTCTATTTTTTCAAATTTAGTAATGTACATGAGTAAAAACTTAGATAGAGGAATAAAAGATTTATCAATATTTGAAATAGGGCCAATATTTTATGGTTCACAACCTGGAGAACAGAACACAGTTGTTTGTGGTTTGTCAGCTGGAAAAAAATCTAGACTTTCATGGATTGAAAAAGAAAGAAATGTAGATGTTTTTGATATTAAAAGAGATGTTATGCAAACTTTAGTAGAAGCTGGTTATGACTCAGAAAAATTTTATATTGATGATGAAAGTCCCAATTATTATCATCCAGGAAAGTCAGGTAGAATATTTTTAAATAAGGGAAAAGATAAGGTAGCAGCTTATTTTGGTGAAATTCATCCAAATATCATTAAAACGCTAGATATTAAAACAGAGTCTTTAGTAGGATTTGAAATATTTCTTGATAATTTAAAACTGCCAAAAAAATCTTTAAAAGATCAAAAAACAAAATATTCAGTATCCGATTTTCAAAAATCCGAAAGAGATTTTGCATTTATTATTAATAAAAAAATAAGTGTGCAAGATATAGTAAGTGTAATATCAAATATTGATAAAAATTTAATTTCAAACATTAAAGTATTTGACGTTTATGAAGGAGATAATATTCCTGAAAATCAAAAATCAGTTGCTATAAGCGTCACTATTCAATCACTGGAAAAAACATTAACGGATAACGATTTAGAAAAAACTAATAAATTGATAATAGAAACAGTTGAAAATAAAACTGGTGCTAAAATTCGTTCCTAAAATAATTAATGAGTTCAATTGATAATATAAGAAATTTTGCAATAATTGCGCATATTGATCATGGAAAATCTACTATAGCTGATAGAATTATTCATAGTTGCGGTGGATTAACTGAAAGAGAGATGAAAGCTCAAGTTTTAGACTCTATGGATATTGAACGTGAAAGAGGAATTACAATTAAAGCGCAAACTGTAAAATTAAATTATAAAGCTAAAAATGGAAAAAATTATATTTTAAATATTATTGATACCCCAGGACATGTGGATTTCAGTTATGAAGTAAGTAGATCTTTGTACGCCTGTGAAGGTTCAATTTTGATTGTGGATAGTACACAAGGGGTAGAAGCTCAAACTTTAGCCAATGTTTACCAAGCTTTAGATACTAACCATGAGATAGTACCAGTTTTAAATAAGGTTGATTTGCCTGCATCAGATTTAGATAGAACAAAAAAACAAATTGAGGAAGTTATAGGAATTGATACCGCAAATGCAATTCCTTGTTCAGGTAAAACTGGAGAAGGAATAGAAGATATTTTAGAGCAAATTATTACAACATTACCACCTCCAAAAGGAGAAAGTTCGGGAGATTTAAAATGTTTATTGGTTGATAGTTGGTATGATACATATCTAGGTGTAGTGATTTTAGTGAGAGTGATAGATGGAAAACTTTCAAAACACATGAAAATAAAAATGATGTCTACCAATCAAGAATATATTGTTGAAAAAGTTGGAGTTTTTACACCAAAGCCAGTAGACATAAATGAACTAAAAACAGGTGAAATTGGATTTATTACAACAGGAATTAAAGTTTTATCTGAAACAAAAGTTGGAGATACAATATGTGATGCTTCGAAACCATTAGATAAAGCTTTACCTGGATTTAAACCAAGTAAACCGGTAGTTTTCTGTGGTCTGTTTCCTGTAGATAGTTCTGAGTTTCAAAAACTTAAAGACGGTTTAGCTAAATTGCAATTAAATGATGCAAGTTTTTCATTTGAACCAGAGTCATCATCTGCTTTAGGTTTAGGTTTTAGATGTGGATTTTTAGGATTACTACATTTAGAAATTGTAACTGAGAGATTAGAAAGAGAATTTGATGTTAATTTACTAACAACTACACCTGGTGTTGTTTACAAAGTTTATCTTAATAATGGAAACATGATTGATTTGCAAAATCCATCAAGTTTACCTGATCCAACTGTAATAAAATATATCGAAGAGCCATGGATAAAAGCAACAATTATTACTCCTGACCAATATTTAGGCTCAATTATAAAAATGTGTCAGGATAAAAGAGGAATACAGACTAATTTAAGTTATTCAGGAAACAGAGCTGTCGTTAATTATGAATTACCATTGAATGAGGTTGTTTTTGATTTTAATGATAGATTAAAATCGATGACTAGTGGATATGCTAGTTTTGACTATGAAATTATTGAGCATAGGGATGGTGATTTAGTAAAACTTGGTATTTTAGTGAATGGAGAACCTGTTGATGCCTTAGCAATGATGATACATAAAGATTTTGCGCAAAAAACAGGGAGAGAAGTATGTGAAAAATTAAAAGACCTTATACCTCGGCATAATTTCATGATTCCAGTTCAAGCAGCTATTGGAGGTAAAATTATTGCAAGAGAAACAATTAAAGGTTTTAAAAAAGATGTTTTGACTAAAATTCACGGTGGTGGAGCAACTGATAGAAAAAGAAAACTTTTAGAAAAACAGAAGAAAGGAAAAGCTAGATCAAAACAATTTGGAAGGGTTGAGATTCCGCAAGAGGCATTCATAGGAGTTTTAAAAATTTCAAAGGAGAAATAATGAAAAAAAACGTAATAATTACTGGAAGTGATAAAAAATATTATCCTTTCTTAAATAATTTAGTTAACTCTTTAAATAAAACAAATTGTTTAGATGTTTGTGATTTATGTATTCTAGATGTTGAAAATGATAGTGAGTATTTAAAGGAGCTTGAAAATAAAATATCAAAAAAAGAAAAAGCAAAATTTAGTTTAGATATTAAATTTGAGGATAAAAAAGATTGGTTTAAATTGCTAACTGAGAGACCATTTATGAAAGATTATTTTCCAGGATATGAAAAATATATATGGATGGATGCAGATACGGAGGTTTTTAGTTTAGATGGGATTAGGAATATTTTAAAAGCTTGTGAAATTAAGGATTTAGCCATTGCTCCAGAAATAAACGAATCCTATGTGTTTAAAAATAATAAATTTGGGATCAAAAAGATTTTTAAGTCTTTTTATAAAATTTCAGGCTGGTCATTTAAAAATTACAAAAAATACTTTTCTGACGATTTAGGAGAAAATTTATTTTTTAAACCTTTGTTTAACAATGGTGTATTTTGTATGAATTCAGATTCAAACATATGGGATTTATGGAAAACCGAATATCAGAATGCACTAAATAAAGCAAAAACAAGTTATGGAATAAAAACAGATCAATTATCTTTGAATAAGATAATTTACGAAAATTTTGATAAAATTTCAATATTAGACTCAACTAATAATTGGATAATTAGTAAATCTGAAAAAATAAAAAAAATAGATGAAAATTATTACACACCATCATTTCCAAATAGAAAAATAAATGTTTTACATTATACTAACTTGAGTTTCAATGATAATTTTATTGTTGAGGAAAATAATGTTGATAAAAAAATTTCAATCAAAAAATAAAAATATTTATTTCAAATGGAGAGATGGCTGAGTGGTTTAAAGCGCACGCTTGGAAAGTGTGTGTACTTTTAAAGGTACCCAGGGTTCGAATCCCTGTCTCTCCGCCAAAAAATATTAAATGAACAAAAAAATAAAAAGATACTTTACAATAAGTTATTTTTTAAGAAAATTATTTTCAATTAAATTACTAAAATATATTTTTGGTCAAAACTTTATAAGAAAAAAAATATTTAAATATATTTACGACTCTGGATATTGGATAGATTATAATATAAATAGCAACCAATCTAGAAGTGGTAAAGGATCGAATATAGAAAGAGCCTTACATTTACAAAATTCACTTAAAATTTTTTTCAAAAAAAATAAAATTAGAAAAATAATAGACATAGGTTGTGGAGATTTTAATTGGATGAATAATTTGTTAAAAGATATTGAATTTGAGTCTTATTTAGGAGTAGATATCGTAGATGATCTAATTGAACAAAATTCCCAAAAATTTGGAAATCAAAAAGTTAAATTTATATCTAAGGATATAGTATCAGATGATTTAGGATTTATAAAAAAATCAGACTTTATTTTGATAAGACATGTTTTTATACATCTAGATAATTCAAGTATTATCAAAATTATAAATAAGATTAAAAATTTAGATTTTAAATATTTGGGTATTACTTCTGATCCAAAAATTTCTAAAAATGTTGACTTAAAAACAGAAGGAAGATTCAGAGAAATAAACTTAATTATTGAACCTTTTAATTTAAATAAAAATTACGAAGTTATAAACGAGTCAAAAAATGGAATACTTGATAACGTAAACTTAAACGTTTACAGTTTAAAATTATAAAAATATAGCTACATTAACTTACCCTTATTTTTGTTGAGTTTTTTAAGTAATTTTAAGGATAAATTAGGCTTTTTGTCGATAATATAAATCAAAAAAGTTAAAAAAATGTTATAATTAATTTCTCCTAAAATATAAAAAATGACAAATAAAAATACATATCAAGCAGATTCCATTAAAGTTTTAAAAGGTCTTGAAGCGGTTAGAAAAAGACCAGGTATGTATATTGGAGACACAGATGATGGAACTGGTTTACATCATATGGTCTATGAAGTTGTTGATAATTCTATTGATGAGGCGCTAGCAGGATATTGTAAAAATATTAATGTAAAAATTAATACTGACGGAACAATTACAGTAAATGATGATGGTAGAGGTATCCCTGTTGATACCCATAAAGGAGAAAAAAAATCAGCAGCAGAAGTAATTATGACTCAACTTCATGCTGGTGGTAAGTTTGATCATGATTCTTATAAAGTTTCTGGTGGACTACATGGTGTTGGTGTATCTGTTGTCAATGCGCTTTCAGAAAAATTACAGTTAGAGATATTTAGAGATGGAAAAAAACATTACATAGAATTTCAAAATGGTGAAGCCAAAGCTCCTTTAAAGGTCGTAGGAAAAGCAAAGAGTAATGGAACTCAAATAACTTTTTTACCTTCTAAAGAAATTTTCTCTTCAATAAAATTTAGTGCTAATATTTTGATTAAAAGGATGAGAGAATTAGCATTTCTAAATAAAGGAATAAAAATAATATTTACAGATGCAACCCAAAAGAAAGAAAAAATATCAGAGTTTAAGTTTGACGGGGGAGTTCTAGAATTCGTAGATTTTTTAGATGAAAAAAGAGAAAAGTTACAAAATAAAAATGGAAATGACTTATTTAGAAAACCAATTTATATTGAAGGTAAAAAAAATAATATAGAATTAGAGTGCTCTTTAAAATGGAATGCTGGATATACAGAAGACATATTTCCATACACAAACAATATCTATCAAAAAGATGGTGGAACTCACTTATTGGGATTTAGAAGTGCTTTAACAAGAGTAATAAACAAATATGCTAATGAAAATAATTTACTAAAGAAAAATAAATTAGCAATCTCCGGTGATGATATCAAGGAAGGTCTGACCTGCGTACTTTCAACAAAAATTCCTGATCCAAAATTTTCATCTCAGACAAAAGATAAGCTAGTTTCATCAGAAGTAAGGATGATCGTAGAGACATTGGTAAATGAAAAATTATCTATTTGGTTTGATCAAAATCCCTCTATTGCAAAAATTATTTTATCTAAAGTTATTCAAGCTGCAATGGCTAGAGATGTTGCTAGAAAAGCAAGAGAAAATGTAAGAAGAAAAGGAGCCCTTGAATTAAGTGGTCTTCCTGGAAAATTAGCTGATTGTCAAATTGGTAAACAAGAAGGAACTGAATTGTTTATCGTAGAGGGAGATTCAGCAGGTGGTTCTGCTAAACAAGGAAGAAATAGAGCAAATCAAGCAGTTTTGCCACTTAGAGGAAAAATACTTAATACTTATGTTGAAGATTTAAATTTAAAGAAAAATGGTAATGGAAATGGTTCTGATCAAAGAACAAAAGCTTTGTCTAAAATGATTTCTTCAAATGAAATAGTTACCTTAATCAACGCACTTGGATTAGATCCAAAATCACAAGAAATTGATTTAAAAGATTTGAGATATGGAAAAATAATTATTATGACTGATGCTGATGTCGACGGATCTCATATAAGAGCCCTTCTTTTAACATTCTTTAATAATAAGCCATTTAATAAATTAATCGAAAATGGTCATGTTTATTTAGCGCAACCACCTCTATTTAAAATTAACAAAGGTTCTAAAGGTATTTATATTAAGGATGAGAAGGAGTTAGAAGATTACATAATAAGTAACAATAAGGATTTAAAAAAAATTAAAAAAGGATCTAAAGATTATTCAAAAAAAATTGATGAGGAAAAATCAAAAATGAATATCCAAAGATTTAAAGGTCTTGGAGAAATGAATCCAGAAGAATTATGGAGCACTACATTAGATCCAGAAACAAGAAATTTACTTCAAGTACAATACTCAAAAGATTTGAAAAAAGATCAAGGTTTAATTCATACTTTAATGGGTAATGATGTGGCATTAAGAAAAGATTTTATAGTTTCTAATGCTATAAATGTTAGAAATCTTGATATTTAAAAATGAAGTTCTTTGAAACTTCAAAATATCATTCTTTTAAAAAATCAACATATATAACTCTTAGATGGATCGGAATTATTGGACAATTAATTGCAATAAATTTTGTATATTTATTTCTTAATCCTAGTTTTGATTTTATTACCTCAAATTTAGTTATATTTTTAGGAATATTAAGTAATTTATATTTAATTTTTATTTATAAAAAAACACAATTATCAGATAGATCTGCTTTTGTATTCTTGTTTATAGATATTTTGCAATTAGGTATCCTACTTTATTTATCAGGAGGAATAACCAATCCATTTGTAATTTTTATATTAATACCAAGTGTTTTTTCTTCATCAAATTTGAGCTTAAGAACTAATATATTATTAGTAACTTTAACAATAATAATAATTATTTTTCTAACTTTTAACTATGAAGATTTGCCAATTAATTTAAACAGTGATTTTCATAATAATCATTATTTTTACTATTCTATACCAACATCCTTAATTATTGCCTTGGTCTTTTTAAATTATTTTGGAATGACATTTGGTACACAATCTAGATTAAGAAAAGAAGCATTGGGAAAAATGGAAGAGGTAATGGCTAAAGAACATGAACTATTATCTTTAGGTGGTCAAGCTGCTGCAGCGGCACATTCTTTAGGTACGCCACTTTCCACGATAACAATAATTACGCATGATTTAATGAAACAATTTAAGGGGCAAAAAGATTTAGAAAAAGATATAGAGTTATTAAATAGTCAAGTCGAACGATGTAATGAAATTTTAAAGCGATTAACTTTAAATCCTGTAGAAGAAGATGAATTTATCGATAAAGATATTAATATTCGAGATTATTTGCATGAAATTATTTCTTCTTTTAAGGAAATAAGTAAAAAGGAATTTGTCTTCAATTTTGATCAAGACTCAAATCCAAAAAAAATAAGTAAATCTATTGAAATAGTTTATGGATTAAGGAATTTCATAGGAAACGCGAATAAATTTGCCAAAAATACAATTTTTATTAATTTGAAAAGTGATAGTGAAATAACTGAAATAACAGTTGAGGATGATGGTGGTGGTTATCCTAGAGATATAATCTCAAAAATTGGTGAGCCATATTTAAAATCAAATTATTCTAAAGACAAATCTAAAGAGGGTTTAGGTCTAGGCTTGTTTATTGGAAAAACTTTATTAGAAAAAAATTTTGCATCAATTAATTGTAGAAATTCAAAAACTCGTAATGGTGCTGAAGTCGTAATTAGATGGAGCAATAAGGAATTATTTAATATTTAGTGGTATTTGTTCTTTGTTTCAAATAATGAGCTTAATTGAGATATCATAACATCTCCTAATTCATTTACGTCAGTAATTTTGATAGCTTTATTATAATACCTTGAAACATCGTGACCAATTCCTATGGCTAAAACTTCAATATCTGATTTATTTTCAATAAACTTCACAATCTTTTTTAAATGTTTTTCCAAAAAGTCACCTGAATTTACAGAAAGAGTTGAGTCATCTACAGGGGCTCCATCAGAAATAACCATTAATATTTTTCTTTCTTCTTTTCTCTTTTTAATCCTATTATAGGCCCACGATATAGCTTCTCCATCAATATTCTCTTTGAGCAATCCTTCTTTAAGCATTAATCCTAAATTATTTTTTGCTTGTCTCCAATGGGTATCTGCTCCTTTGTAAATTATATGTCTTAGGTCGTTCAATCTTCCTGGTGTTTTCGGTTTAGAATTTTTAGTCCATAATTCTCTACTCTGTCCACCCTTCCAATTTTTGGTTGTGAAGCCTAAAATTTCAACTTTGACAGAGCACCTTTCTAACGTTCTGGATAAGATATCTGCACAAATAGCTGCAATAGTTATTGGTCTTCCCCTCATAGATCCAGAGTTGTCTATGAGCAGAGTCACTACCGTATCTTTAAAATCTAAATCTTTTTCTTTTTTGAATGATAAAGAATTATATGGGTCCATGATAATTCTTGGAAGTTTTGAACTGTCTAATAATCCCTCCTCTAAATCAAATTCCCATGCTCTATTTTGTTTTGCAAGTAATTGTCTTTGAAGTTTATTTGCAAGTTTCGTTATAATATCTTGAAAGCCAATTAATTGTTGATCTAAATTTTTTCTTAGTTTTGTCGCTTCATCTGCATTTTCTAGATTTTCAGCTTTTACAACTTCATCAAACTGGGTTGTAAATATTTTATAATCTAAATTGATATTATCTATTTTTTTTTGAGCTACTTGCTCAGAGCTTTGTTCATCTGACTCTGTGTCTGATAGCTGTTCGTCAAAGTTAAATTCATCAACACTATAATCAGCATCTAGTGAAGCTTCTGATACATTTTCGTCTTTTTCATCTTTATTGTCTTCTTTGTCATTATTTTCATCTTCATTTGATGGATTATCTTGTCCTTGATCTTGATTTTCTTCTTTTCTTTCGTCCTCATTTTCACTTTGAAAAATATCCATTTCTTCCAATATTTCTAAAAACTTTGAACTATAAATGTTTTGATCTTCAAGATTTTTAAATAAAAATTCTTTATGTTTTTCTATAGCATCCTCAAAGTCTTTTTCCCAAAAATTAAGCATTTTTGTTGTTAGAGGATTTAGCTTAATTTTATGAAAATTCTTAAGCATATATAACTCGAATGCCTCTGATACAGATACATCCTCTTTAGTTTTTAATTGATCTTTGCGTTTACGATTTATTATTTGATTATAATTTTCTTGAAAATTTTTCTCAATTCCTTTTAACATTTTTCCTCCCAGAGTCTCATAACGTATTTTTTCAGCAATATTATAAAGAGATCTAGAAGATGTATTTGAGGGAAGATTTTTTTTGTAAATTGTTTCATTACAAAATTTTTTTTTCAAAGCAGATGAGTCTGTTTCTGCACGTAATCTTATAAAATCAGCTGGACTAGTTAAATTATCGATTTCTAGAAAATTGAATTCTTTTATTTTTTTCTCTTCAGAATTTGTTTTTTTTACATCAAAATCATCAGCAATTACTTTTGCGGTAGAAGTTAGAGCAATTTTGAATTTTTCTTTTAAATTATTTTCTTTAGTGCTCATTAGATTTGAATATTAATCAAAGATTCTGGCAACTCTTCACCAAAACATCTTTGATAATATTCTGCGATAGTATTTTTTTCAATTTCATCACATTTATTAAGAAAAGTTACTCTAAAAGCGTAACCAGTGTCTTTAAATATCTCTGCATTTTCTGCCCAATGTAACACCGTTCTAGGGCTCATCACTGTTGAAATATCTCCTGCAATAAATCCTTTACGCGTTAAAGATGCTACTTTTATCATGTTAGCAACTTTTTCTTTTCCCTTTGTGTTATTTAAGTTTTTATTTTTAGACAAAACAATGTCCATTTCTCTATCTAAGCTAAGATAGTTTAAAGTTGTAACAATATTCCATCTATCCATCTGACCTTGGTTAATTTGCTGCGTACCATGATAAAGACCTGTCGTATCACCAAGTCCAACAGTATTTGAAGTAGCAAATAATCTAAAAAATTTATTTTGTTTAATTACTTTGTTTTTATCTAGTAATGTAAAATTTCCCTCAGCTTCTAAAACTCTTTGAATTACAAACATTACATCAGGTCTACCAGCATCATATTCATCAAAAACAAGTGCAACTGGATTTTGTATAGACCATGGTAAAATTCCTTCGTTAAATTGAGTTACTTGTTTACCATCTTTAAGAACAATCGCATCTTTTCCAATCAAATCAATTCTACTTACATGACTATCTAAATTTACACGGATGCAAGGCCAATTTAATCTTGCAGCAATTTGCTCAATGTGAGTAGATTTACCAGTGCCATGATATCCTTGAACTAAAACTCTCTTGTTATAAGCAAATCCTGAAATAATGGCTAAAGTAGTATCTCTATCGAACTTGTAGTTTTTATCAATTTCAGGAACATATTCATTCTTTTTTGAAAATGCATCTACTTCCATTTCTGAATCAATTCCAAAAGTCTGTTTTAATGAAACTTTAATATCCGGTTCTGTGTTAAGATTTGGTGTCAATTTTTTCTCTATAGGTATTTTTTAATTGAGTGTAAGCCAATGTTATAAGTTTAAGTTTTTCTTCGTATTTTTTATTTCCAGAATTCATATCAGGGTGAAATTTTTTCACAAGTAATTTGAATTTATCTTGTATTTTCTTCCACTTTAAACCCACAGAAATCCCCAATATTCCAAAAGCTTTTATATCTTTATGATCGAATTTAAATTGACGCATATGATTATAATCTCCATTTATTTTTTCTTTATCTAACTCATCTCTCAAAGTTGTATTCCATAACACTTTGAAAAAATTATCTGAAGAGCTAAAGCTTTGCGTGGGTTTGTGCCAAGTCATGTCAGATTTTAAAAAATCCATTACTTGGTCATCATTCATTCCTGAAAAATAGTTCCAATTTTTATTAAATTCTTTTACATGCTCAAGGCAAAGCATTCTAAATTTTCTGCTATTATCTTTTTCAACTGGTGCCTTATATTCACCTATTTCATTACAATTATTCCAGTCACAAATATTTTTCATGATATATAATAACATATATGGATATAAATGAGTTAATTACAATTGTAAAAAATAAATTATTAAATCAAATAAATATTGAAAGTATTAATATTGAAGATAAATCTTTTCTTCATAAAAATCATAAAGGAAATCAAAAAGAAAAATATCATTTAAAATTAATTATTGTTTCTCAAGAACTAAAAAAAATGAATAAAATTGAAAGTAATAAAAAAATTTACAAGATTTTAGATCAAGAATTAAAAGAATTTATCCACTCAATCCAAATTTTAATTAGTTAAAAATTTTTTCAGAAATAAATTTATTTTTTTTTTGGAGTATTGTTTGTTGAAAATTGGCTTACCAATTTTTTTTAACAAAACTAAGTTAATTTTTTTAGAATTATTTTTTTTATCTTTGGTCATAAAAGATAAAATCTTATTTAAATCTCTTATAGAAAAATATTTTTTTATAGAAGAAGGTAAACCAGAATTATCAATATGATTTATAATTAAATCATATTCGTTTTTACTAAGCATATTTTCCTTAAAACTAAAACTTAGTGCCGTTTTCATTCCAAGTATCACAGCTTCACCATGATTTAGTTTATGGCTGTACCCTAACCCTGCCTCATAAGCATGGGCAAATGTATGACCAAAATTTAATACTTTTCTTAATGCTGTTTCTTTTTCATCTTTTTCGACTATCTTTTTTTTAATTTTACAACTTTCATAGATAGCTTTTTCAATAAATGGAGATGAAAGACTTAAAATCTTTTTAAGATTTTTATTTAAGAAACTAAAAAATTTTTTATTTTCAATTAATGAATGTTTCAATATTTCTCCATATCCACAAATTATCTCTCTTTTTGATAAAGATTTAAGAAATTGAATATCTGAGAGAACCAATGATGGTTGATAAAAACTTCCTATTAAATTTTTACCATACTTAGAATTAACTCCAGTTTTCCCCCCGATTGATGAATCAACTTGAGATAAAAGAGTTGTTGGAATATTTGCAAACTTAAGACCCCTTTTGAAAAGACTAGCTGCAAAACCACTTACGTCGCCTGTAATTCCCCCTCCTAAAGAAATTAAAACATCATTTCTTGAAAAGTTTTTATTTAATAAAACTTCTAGAATTTTATTAATGCTATTAATATTTTTATTTTTTTCACTAGCATTAAAAAATAACACAAAAATACTTTTATTTTTAAAAGACCTTTTAATATTTGTTACAAATTTTTTTGGAACATTTTTATCAACAACAATCAAACATTTATCAAAATCAATTGAATTTGATTTAAAAATTTTTGATATGCTCGAGCTTAAATTTGATCCAATAATTATTGGATATTTTTCGGTTTTAGTTACTATATTTAATCTAGTTTGTTTCATAAATTTTTACAATTTTATTTACTATTTCACTTTTAGTAAGATTATCACACTTTATTTCATATAAAGCTTTAGAATAAATGTTAGATCGTTTCTTAATTAAATCAATTAACTCAGTATCGGTTGCATTAATCGCCAATGGTCTTTTTTTACTGTTTTTAATTCTATTTAACAATGTTT